>NZ_JBBKBT010000017.1:0-54597 GCF_037890305.1 Enterocloster sp. HCN-30185 | reverse complement strand
TTTCTCAGCAGCAACTTTTATATCTTATCACAGTCGCTCGCGTTTGTCAACAACTTTTTTTATTTTTATTTTTTCGTTTTTGCCGATTGCCTCAGCGAGTATCAATGATATCACACTTAAGCGCTCATGTCAACCACTTTTTTAACAATTTTCAAAAACTTTTTTAGGAAAATGGAGCGGAGAAAGAGGGATTTGAACCCTCGCGCCGGTTTCCCGACCTACACCCTTAGCAGGGGCGCCTCTTCGGCCTCTTGAGTATTTCTCCGAATTCAAATTTCCATATAATTGCTCCTGACAGGTATATCTGCCCGCCAGACGCATAGGGTATTATACTAAAGGGTTCTTATTATGTCAAGAGCTATTTTTCAATTTTTTTACATAATTTTTTATAAACGAAAAACCTAAACGAAAAACCGGCCCAGTCGAAACTCTGACTGAACCGGTTTTTCTTATTGGAATTTATTCGGACTCATTTTCCGTATCTTCTTCATAATACTCTTCATCATAAACATTGCTGTCCTTGGCTTCGCTTTCGCGTACCTTGGCAATGCTTGCTACCTTAATATCTGAATTTTGATCAATAGACATAAGTTTTACACCAGAAGTATTTCTTCCGATTACTGAAATATCATCTACAGACATACGGATAATAATGCCTTCTGTGGTAATCAGCATGATTTCCCTTCCGTCATTTACCAGCTTGGCGCCTACCAGGTTCCCTGTCTTTTCCGTTATCTTATAGCAGAGCACACCCTTTCCGCCTCTGAACTGAGGCTTAAACTCCTCAATCGGCGTACGCTTGCCCATACCGTTTTCAGATACTACAAGAAGCTCCTCTCCCTGGCTTTCCATCTGCATGCCAATAACCTCGTCATCCTCATCAAAGCGCATACCGATCACGCCCATGGATACACGGCCAGTGGTTCTTACATCCTTTTCCTTAAAGCGGATGCACATTCCCTTCTTGGTTACCAGGAAAATATCCTGCTTATCGTCTGTAGCCTTTACTTCAATGAGTTCGTCTCCCTCTTTCAGTACAATAGCCTGAAGTCCGTTTTTGCGTACATTGCCGTACTCTACCATAGGGGTTTTCTTTACCATACCCTCTTTGGTTGCCATAAAGAGATACTGATCCTCATTAAACTCCCTCATGGGAATAATGGCAGTAATCTTTTCTCCCGGCTGAAGCTGCAGAAGGTTTACAATAGCGGTTCCTCGAGCAGTGCGGCCTGCCTCCGGAATCTCATATGCCTTTAAGCGGTATACGCGGCCTGTATTTGTAAAGAACATCATGTGATGGTGGTTGGTTGTCATAAGAAGGTCTTCAATATAGTCCTCCTCAATGGTCTGCATTCCCTTAATACCTTTTCCGCCCCGGTTCTGGCTCTTGAAATTATCTGCATCCATGCGTTTAATATAGCCTAAATGAGTCATGGCTACCACTGTATCCTCATCCGGGATCAGATCTTCCATAGACATATCATCATCAAAGCCAATAGCAGTACGGCGGTCATCCCCGTATTTGGCCGCAATGATATTGATTTCCTCTCTGATTACCATAAGAAGCTTCTTCTCATCTGCCAGAATTGCCTTTAACTGGGCAATTTTAGCCTGCAGCTCCTTAAATTCATTTTCCAGCTTTTCCCGTTCCAGACCGGTAAGAGCACGCAGTCTCATATCTACAATTGCCTGAGACTGGGCATCCGAAAGCCCGAACCGCTCCATCAACTGTGTCTTGGCCTCTGCCACGTTGGCAGAACCGCGGATAATACGGATGACTTCATCAATATGATCCAATGCGATCAGCAGACCCTGCAAAATATGAGCCCGCTCCTCTGCCTTATTCAAATCATACTGAGTTCTTCTTCTTACTACCTCTTCCTGATGGGAAATATAAACCTCCAGCATCTGATGAAGGTTCAGGATCTTTGGCTGATTATTCACTAATGCCAGCATAATGACACCAAAGGTATCCTGAAGCTGGGTATGCTTAAGAAGCTGGTTTAAAATTACGTTCGCATTCACATCACGGCGCAGTTCGATATTAATGCGCATACCTTCACGGTTGGACTCATCTCCAATATAAGTGATTCCGTCAATCTTCTTTTCTTTCACAAGATCCGCAATCTTCTCAATGAGACGGGCCTTATTTACCATATAAGGCAGCTCGGTGACAATAATCCGGGATTTACCGTTTGCCATAGTCTCGATATTGGTAACAGCTCTCACCTTGATCTTGGCACGGCCTGTACGGTAAGCCTCCTCAATGCCTCTGCGGCCTAAAATAGTAGCTCCTGTAGGGAAATCCGGCCCCTTGATGACTTCCATAAGCTCCTCTATGGAGGTATCACGATCCTCATTGACCCGATTGTCAATCATCAGGGAAACAGCCCCTATGACCTCTCTGAGATTGTGAGGCGGAATGTTAGTTGCCATACCTACGGCGATACCGGAGGTACCGTTTACCAGAAGATTTGGGAAACGTGCCGGAAGAACCATTGGCTCCTTCTCCGTCTCGTCAAAGTTGGGAGCAAAGTCTACGGTGTCCTTATTGATATCAGCCAGCATTTCCATGGAAATACGGCTTAAACGGGCCTCTGTATATCGCATGGCTGCTGCTCCGTCTCCGTCCACGGAACCAAAATTTCCATGGCCGTCTACCAGCGGATAACGGGTGGACCAGTCCTGGGCCATATTTACCAGAGCTCCGTAGATGGAGCTGTCGCCGTGAGGATGGTATTTACCCATGGTATCACCTACGATACGGGCACATTTTCTGTGTGGCTTATCCGGTCCGTTGTTTAACTCTATCATGGAAAAAAGCACACGGCGCTGAACGGGTTTTAAACCGTCTCTGGCGTCCGGAAGAGCCCGGGCGCTGATAACGCTCATGGCATAGTCAATATAGGACTGTTCCATGGTCTTTTTCAGGTCTACGTCATGGACCTTGTCAAATACATTTGGTTCCATAGTATATCTCCTTTATGTTCGATCTCATTTGCAGCTTAAATATCCAGATTTTTCACCTTTTTGGCATTATTTTCAATAAATTCCCTTCTCGGCTCTACCTGGTCGCCCATGAGAGTGGTAAAGGTCAGATCCACTTCTGAGGTGGTTTCCTCATCCATGGTTACACGCAGAAGGATACGGCGTTCCGGATCCATGGTTGTCTCCCAGAGCTGCTCTGCATCCATCTCTCCAAGTCCCTTGTAGCGCTGGATCTTATTGCTGTTGTCGCGGCCAATGTCCATAAGAATGGAATTCAGCTCCTCATCGCTGTACGCATACCATACACGCTTATTTTTTTCGATTTTATACAGAGGCGGCTGTGCCAGATATACATATCCCTGCTTGATCAGCTCAGGCATAAACCGGTAAATAAAAGTTAAAAGGAGGGTGCTGATATGGGCGCCGTCCACGTCCGCATCAGTCATGATAATGATCTTGTGGTAACGCAGCTTGCTGATATCAAAGTCATCGTGAATACCCGTACCAAAGGCTGTGATCATGGCCTTAATCTCTGCATTGGCATAAACCTTATCCATCCTGGCCTTTTCAACATTTAAGATTTTTCCTCGCAGGGGCAGAATGGCCTGGGTGGCTCTGGAACGGGCCGTCTTTGCAGAACCGCCTGCGGAATCTCCCTCTACGATATAAATTTCACAATTTTCAGGATTCTTATCGGAACAATCTGCCAGCTTTCCCGGAAGAGCCATCCCCTCCAGGGCAGATTTGCGGCGGGTTAAATCTCTGGCCTTTCTGGCTGCCGCACGGGCTCTCTGAGCCATAATGGACTTCTCGCACATGGCTTTTGCTGCTGTGGGGTTCTGTTCTAAATAATAAGTCAGCTGCTCGCTCACAATATTGTCAACCGCACCTCTGGCCTCACTGTTTCCCAGCTTCTGCTTGGTCTGTCCCTCAAACTGAGGCTCCTCTACTTTTACGCTTACGATCGCCGTAAGCCCCTCTCGGATATCCTCACCGGAAAGACTGTCCTCATTTTCCTTTAAAAGCTTATTCTTTCTTGCATAATCATTAAAGGTCTTTGTAAGGGCATTTTTAAATCCTGTCAGATGAGTACCGCCCTCAGGAGTATTGATGTTATTTACAAAGGTGTAAATATTTTCTGTATAGGAGTCATTGTGCTGCATGGACACTTCCACATATACGCCGTCCTTTGTACCTTCGCAGTAAAGGACATTTTCATACAGCGGCGTTTTGCCTTTATTCAGATAGGATACAAACTCCTTGATACCGCCCTCATAGTGGAAGGTATGCTCATGCTTCTCCTCCCTCTCATCATGGAGAACGATTTTCAGATTTTTTGTAAGGAATGCAGTCTCCCGCAGGCGCATTTTTAATGTGTCATAGTCAAATACGGTTTCCTCAAAAATCTCCTTATCAGGAAGGAAGGAAACACGGGTTCCATGCTGATCAGGACTGCATGTTCCCACAATCTTTAAGGGATACATGGTTCTGCCCCTTTCGTAACGCTGCTGGTATACGTTTCCATCTCTGTATACCTGTACCTCCAGCCATTCAGAAAGCGCATTTACAACGGATGCACCCACTCCGTGAAGACCGCCGGATACCTTATAACCGCCGTTTCCAAATTTTCCCCCTGCATGAAGGATGGTAAATACAACCTCTACCGCAGGAATCCCTGCTTTTTTCTGTATATCTACGGGAATACCGCGGCCGTCATCAACCACGGTAATGGAGTTGTCCTCATTAATAAAAACCTCGATGGAATCACAATATCCCGCCAATGCCTCATCTACCGCATTGTCTACAATCTCATAAACCAGATGGTGAAGGCCCCTGGCAGAGGTGCTGCCGATATACATACCGGGACGCTTTCTTACTGCCTCAAGTCCTTCCAGGATCTGGATCTGATCTGCTCCGTATTGCTGCTCTGCCATGTTCTATATCTTCCTTTCTTTTCAGGTGTTCGTCTAATTCTGGCTGTATACCTTTCCGTCCACTACTTTGAAGATTTTGTCAATGGGGAACCTGTGATTAACAAAATCTTCCAGCCCTGTACAGGTGATCATAGTCTGAATATCCTGTATTGCGGACAAAAGCTGGGTCTGCCGGCTGCCATCAAGCTCTGAGAGAACGTCATCCAGCAAAAGAACCGGTGCATCCCTGCTCACAAGCTTTACCAGCTCAAGCTCTGAAAGCTTTAAAGACAGGGCTGCCGTACGCTGCTGGCCCTGAGAGCCGAACCGGCGGATATCGATTCCATTTACAATAAAATTAATATCATCCCTGTGGGGACCTGCAAGCGTGGTCTTCTGACGGATATCCTGAGAACGGTTCTTTTCCAGTGCGGCTTTAAAATCCTCCTCCCGGATATCCGGATCATAGAGAACCGATATTTCTTCCTTTCCCCCTGATAAACGGGCGTGGATACCGCTTATGATCCCTCCCAGCTGCTCAATAAACAAACGGCGGGAAGTAATCACCTCTACCCCGTATTTTACCAGCTGTTCATCCCAAATGTCCAGCGTTGTTTCATATTCCGGTTTAAAGGCCAGTTCTTTTAAGAGGCGGTTTCTCTGCAGCAGCACCCGGTTATACTGAACCAGGGAATGGACATACAGCTTATCCAGCTGGCAAAGCTCCATATCAATAAACCGCCTCCGTTCTGCCGGACCGTTTTTGATAATATTTAAGTCCTCCGGGGAAAAGAATACCATATTCGCCAATCCAAACAGCTCGCTGGCCCGCCGGATGGGAATCCCGTTGATGGCTATGCCCTTTGGTTTATTTTTCTTTAAATGCATATCAATGCGCCAGGGAACGTCATTTTTCCGGATCTGCAGCTTTATATGGGATTCATCCTGTCCAAAACGGATGATATCCCTGTCCTTTGCCCCCCGGTGGGACTTGGAAGTGCAGCAAACATAGGCAGATTCCAGAATATTTGTCTTTCCCTGGGCATTGTCACCATAGAGAATGTTGGTTCCCTGATTCAGTTCCATATGCAGTTCTTCATAATTACGGTAATTCTTAAGCTCTATGGACTCAATGACCATGGATGTTCTCTCTTCATGATTATTTTATGATCTTTATAGTCTGGCCCTGATAGGCAACCACATCTCCGTCTACCAGTTTCTTTCCCCTCTGATAAGCAGTTTCACCGTTTACAGATACCAAGCCATCCTCAATCGCATATTTGGCATCTACACCGGATTCTACAAAGCCCGCTGCCTTTAAGGCCTGTCCCAGCTTGATATAATCTTCTCTTAATTTAATTGTTTCCATTGTTTTCCTTTCCAAGCACAGGAGCACCAGAGAAATGTCTTTCACCGGCGCACACGCTGATGTATATTTATGCATTTAAACAGAAGCTGCGTTAAAATTTACAGGAAGGATCAGATAAATATATGTCTCTTCCTCATCCTTGATAAAGCAGGGGGACTTGGGATTCATCATATAAATATTGATTTCCTCATCCTCAATGGCGCGGAGAGCGTCAATAAGGAACTTGGGATTAAAGCCGATCATAATATCCTTTCCAGTCTTGTGGATCAAAAGCTCCGCATTCATGGAGCCAAAGCTGGAATTTAACTTTAATTCCATGGTATTGTCATTTACCTGAAGGATCAGGGGCTTTTTATCATTTTCACGGATCAGGATCGTTGCCCGCTCAATACAATCCAAAAATTCTCTCCGGTTTACAGAAAATTTCGTCTCGTAATCACTGGAAAGCATCTGATTAATACGGAAATACTCGCCTTCAATGAGGCGGGAAACCACGATCGTATCGTCAAATTCAAATAAAATATGGTTGGAGCTGAAGAAAATCCGAACCTCTTTTTCATTGTCTCCCCCAAGGATCTTGCTGATCTCGCTTAAGGTTTTTCCGGGAACGATGACCTTAGTGGGTTCATAGTGATCCTTTAAGGTAACATTTCGGATGGAAATACGGTGGCCGTCCAGTGAAACCACTTTCAGTTGGTTTTCATTTACCTCAAAAAGCTCTCCTCCCATCATTTTATTGCTGTCATTGGGAGAAATGGAGAAAATAGTCTGCTGGATCACTTCCTTTAAGGTGAATTGAGAAAGGGTGATATATTTATCACGTTCAATATAGGGAATATAGGTAAATTCCTCCCCGTCCCGTCCCTGAATATTAAAAACAGAATTTTCACATCGGATAATGGTATTCAGCTTTTGATCGGATTCAATGGTAATGGTTGAATTCTGGCTGGATAAACGACGGGTGATTTCAGAAAAAAGCTTAGCATCCAAAGCAATTTTACCGTGTTCCAGGATCTGGCCTTCTACCTTTGTTTCGATACCTAGTTCCATATCGTTTCCTGTCAGACGGATTTCATTGGAAGAAGCGTCGATCAGGATACACTCTAAAATAGACATGGTTGTCTTGGATGGAACGGCTTTCATAACGATGTTGATGCCATTTACAATGGCGTCTTTCTGGAATTGCAGCTTCATGATTGTTGATAACTTCCTTTCTGAATGAAGTAAAAAAGGCGGAACCTAAATAGATAAAGATATAGTTAATTTCCGCCGTAATCGTAGTAGGGGCTGTGGGTTTGTGTAAAAGTGTGTAAATCCCGTAAAAATGGGGATAAATCACTGTGGAAGAGACTGTGGAAAGAATCCACAAAACCTGGGAGTAAGTTAAGATTTATCCACAGGCGGTTAAAAATGAATTTGAGCCTCAAAAATACCCAAAGGTTATCAACCATTTATCCACAGTGATTCCACGTCTTATTGTGGATTGATCTTCTTCTTTAATATATCGATCGTATTTCGTAAGGTCTCATCCTTCTGCATGTCGCTGGTAATCTTATCAGCACCGTGGAGAACAGTGGTATGATCCCTTTTTCCAAGGCTGCGGCCGATGATCTGTAAGGAGGTTTCCGTCATGGTCCGGCAGAGGTACATGATGATCTGTCTTGGATATACGATATCCTTGGTCCGCTTCTGGGAAATAACATCAGCGGGAGTGATGCCGAAATGATCGGATACTACCTGAATGATCAGCTCCGGAGTCACTTCTCTCTGGGCATTGGGAGAAATGATATCCTTTAATGCTTCCTCTGCCAGTTCCAGAGTAATATCACATTTATTTAAGCGGGAAAGCGCTACGATTTTTGTAAGAGCGCCTTCCAGTTCACGGATATTGGATTTGATATTAGTTGCAATGTATTTGATTACTTCATTATCAATATTGTAGCCTTCCATCTCCTCTTTTTTTCGGAGAATGGCCATTCGGGTTTCGTAGTCCGGGGACTGGATGTCCACGGTCAGGCCCCATTCAAAACGGGAACGCAGCCGTTCCTCCAGAGTTTCGATCTCCTTGGGCGGTTTATCAGAGGAGATGATGATCTGTTTTTTCGATTCGTACAGGGTGTTGAAGGTATGGAAAAATTCCTCCTGGGTACTCTCCTTTCCTATAATAAACTGGATATCATCGATCAGGAGAACGTCGTTGTTGCGGTATTTTTCCCGAAACTCTGTGGTGGTAATATTATTTTTGTTTCGGATCGCGTCGATCAGCTCATTGGTAAAGGTCTCGGAACTGACGTAAAGAATCTTGGATTTCGGGTTGTTTTTCAGTATAAAATGAGCGATTGCATGCATCAAATGGGTTTTTCCAAGTCCTACGCCTCCGTAGATAAACAGCGGATTGTAGATTTCGCCCGGAGATTCCGCTACCGCAAGGGCTGCCGCGTGGGCCAGATTGTTGTTGGAGCCGACTACAAAGGTATCAAAGGTATACTTTGGGTTTAAATTGGCGCTCTGGATCACATTCGGGCTTACGGGAGCTTTGGCTTTTGGGATAAGGGAGGGGGCTGCAGGCGTTTCCTGAACCTCTATCTGCTCCTTTACCTTAAAATCCACCTCACATTCCTGACCAAGAAATTCAGAGATGGTAACTTTAAAAAGGAGGCCGTATTTTTTCTTTACATAAGCTAAAAATGTCTGTTCTGGAACAATAATCGTAATGGTATTTCCCTTAAAAGAATAGGGGCTTAAAGGTTCCAGCCATGTCTGGTATGAAATATTTGAAATTTCATGCTCTTCCTTTAAAATAAGCAGAATTTTTTCCCAGTTTTCTTTTATTTTCTCTATCATTTTCTGTCTCCTGAAACTGTATTGCAGAATTGCCCAATCTAAATACATTGTATACTAACGGTGTGAATTTTTCAATCAAAAGTGTAAATATCTGTGGATAACTTTGTAGGAAACCTGTGGATGAAGGGAATCGAAAGCGTGGACAGAAAGGTTTTCCACAGAATAGGGAAAAAAATAACTGCAGGTTGTACACAATGGGGAAACTTACAGAAAATAAGGGGATTTTGTCCACGAATGAGGAAAAAGGTCGAAATATCCCATACTTATCCACAAGTTATCAACAAATTGTGGATAAGGTGAAAAAAGGAACCGTGGATTTAGAGGAAAAGTATTGACGGGTGAAAAAAACGCCGCTATAATGCCTGTGTAATGCGTTGTATCTTAACATTAAGAACAGCAGCAAGGAGGAAAAAAATGAATAAGAGAAAAAAAGACACCCGTTGGCTTGCAAGTGTTGCACTTATGATGGCGGTGGTGATCCTTCTGGCAAGTACGCCGTTAGGAATGATCCAGCTGCCGGTGGTTAAGGCGACAACTGTGCATATCCCTGTGATTTTGGGAGCTATTCTTCTGGGGCCCCTGGCAGGTTCCATCCTGGGAGGAGTGTTCGGTATCTGTTCTATGGTGAGCAACACGATGGCGCCTACCCTGTTATCCTTTGCGTTTTCACCGTTTATGAGCATGACCGGGATTTCAGGAGCCGTAAAGGCAGTGTGGATTTCTGTTGGATGCCGGATTTTAATCGGTTTTTTTGCAGGATGGCTCTGGATTTTACTGTCAAAATGCAAGATGAACCGCATGGCGGCGCTGGCTGTAACCGGTTTTATGGGATCTATGGTAAATACGGTGGCTGTGATGGGAAGTATTTATAAGCTTTTGGCGCTTCCGTATGCCCAGGTAAAGAATGTGGCTGTTGACGCAGTGTGGGGACTGATCATGGCTACTGTTACCGCATCAGGGATTCCGGAGGCGGTCGTAGCTGCAGTTTTGGTGGCTATAATTGGAAAGATTATGCTGAAATTCATAAAGTAAGCGGTTTCAGGGCGTAAAAGCCTGTATTTTAATAAAAAATTGCTTGACGGAGGCGGATTTCTTCTATATAATTGAGAAGATGTTTAATTATACTAGTCAAATGTGTGTTATATCACATTACCAGATAATATTTGATAGGAGGTGCCCGGATTATGAAGATGACATTTCAGCCTAAGAAAAGACAGAGAGCAAAAGTTCATGGCTTCAGAGCAAGAATGAAGACAGCAGGCGGTAGAAAAGTTATTGCTGCCAGAAGAGCAAAAGGTAGAGCAAAGTTAACCGCTTAAGAATTGCAAGGCCACATTTTCATGTGGCCTTTTTCTTACGTCTACAATAAACAAGTCGGAACCCAGTACATAAACCTGTTCCGGCAAATTTCCAGGAGGATCGAATGAAGCGATTTCCTTCCATTAAAAAAAACAGTGACTTTCAGTATATATATAGAAATGGAAAGTCCTATGCCAACCGTCTTTTAGTCATGTATGTGGTAAGAAGCGGGGGAGAAGCGAACAGCATCGGGATATCGGTGAGTAAAAAAGTAGGCAACAGCGTGGTACGCCATCATGTGACCAGGCTGCTGCGGGAGATATTCCGGTTGAATGATAATAAAATTGAGACTGGGTTAAACATCATTCTGGTAGCCCGTGTGGCTGCCGCAAGATCTGATTACAGACATTTGGAGGGTGCCTATATGCACCTGTGCGGACTGCATCACATTTTAAAGGAATCGAAGTGAGAGTTATGATAAAAAAAGGAATGATCCTGCTTATCAGGATCTACCAGAAATATCTGTCGCCCTTAAAGGTAAGGACTCACTGTATTTACACGCCAACGTGCTCTCAATACGCCATTGAGGCACTTCAAAAGTATGGCGCGTTAAAAGGTACATGGTTAGCCTGCAGGAGGATCCTTCGTTGCCATCCCTTTGCAGAAGGCGGTTATGATCCAGTTCCGTAGAAAGTTCCATAAGGAGGTAGCGTTTTGAACGGTTTAGTCGGCGCAGTAGTATTGACAAAGGACAGCGGTTTTCTGGGGCCGATCGCAAGTATCCTTGGCTGGATCATGGACCTGCTTTTTGAGTTCACCAGCATATTCGGCATTGAAAATATCGGCCTTTGCATTATCCTGTTTACACTGGTTACAAAGGTTCTTATGATTCCCTTGACCATAAAGCAGCAGAAATCATCCAAGCTGATGACGGTTATGCAGCCGGAAATTGCAGCAATTCAGAAGAAATACAAAGGAAAAGAAAATGATCAGAAAGCCGCGATGATGATGCAGGCTGAGATTAAGGCAGTATATGAGAAATACGGCACATCCATGACGGGCGGCTGTCTTCCTCTTCTGATCCAGATGCCGATCATTTTTGCACTGTACAGAGTTATTTACAATATTCCGGCTTATGTACAGTCTGTCAGAGGCTATTATGAGACGGTAATTTCCCATCTTCCCAGCGGATACCAGACCCAGCAGGCGTTTACCCAGCTGGCAGAGGCCCATAAGATGGTGGGTGAGAAATTTGATTATAACAATGTAAACACGGTAATTGACCTTTTATATACCTTTACAGCCCAGCAGTGGGACAGCTTTGTTGCCGCATTCCCGGCAGTGGGACAGGCAGTGACAGATGCAGGCGTAAATGCAGTGGAAGCCATTGAAAATATGCAGAGCTTCTTTGGCCTGAATATTGCGTATACTCCATTTCAGGTGATCGTGAATTTCTTTGAGCAGCAGGGCGGCGTAACTCTGGGTATGGCAGCTGCAGCTCTGGCAATTCCGATCCTTGCAGGCTTAAGCCAGTGGTACAGTACAAAGCTTATGACTGCCAATCAGTCTCAGCCGGCTGATGACGATAATCCGGCTGCCAGCATGATGAAATCCATGAATATCACCATGCCTCTGATGTCCGTATTCTTCTGCTTCTCCTTTGCTTCCGGTATCGGTCTTTACTGGGTGGCTCAGAGTGTGTTCACTATCATCCAGCAGGTATGGATCAATTCCTACCTGAACAAGGTAGATATGGATGACCTGGTACAGAAGAATATTGAAAAGACCAATAAAAAGCGTGCCAAGAAGGGCCTTTCTCCTGTCAAAGTCGGAAATGTAGATGAGATGTTAAAGAGGATGGAAGAGAAGGAATCCAGAGAAGAGTCTGCTCGTATGGAAAAAATTGCCAAGACAAAGGTTCAGGTAGAGGAATCCAATAAGTACTATAATCAGGATGCCAAACCGGGAAGTCTGGCAGCTAAGGCGAATATGGTAGCCAAATACAATGAGCGTCAGGAGAAGGGAAAGAAAAAGTAGGAGGGTTTCGTATGGATATGATTACGGTTTCTGCAAAAACAGTGGATGAAGCGGTTACGAAAGCTCTGATCGAACTTAAGACAACCAGCGATAAACTGGAGTATGAGGTTGTGGAGGAAGGAAGCAAAGGCTTTCTGGGGCTGGGCGCAAAGCCGGCTGTGATCCGCGCAAAGAAGAAGGAAACAGTGGCGGACGGGGCCATTGAGTTTCTGACCCAGATATTTGACGCTATGGGTATGGACGTATCCATTAAGTCGGAATATAATGAAGGGGAGCAGGAGCTGTCCTTGGAATTAGAGGGCGGAGATATGGGAATCCTGATCGGCAAGAGAGGTCAGACCCTGGATTCTCTTCAGTATCTTGTTAGCCTTATTGTAAACAAGGAAACAGACGGTTATCTGAGAGTCAAACTGGATACGGAAAATTACCGTGAGCGCAGAAAAGAGACTCTGGAGACCCTGGCAAAGAACATTGCCTACAAGGTTAAGAGAACCAAACGTCCCGTTTCTCTGGAGCCCATGAATCCCTATGAGAGAAGGATCATCCATGCGGCGATCCAGAATGATAAGTATGTGATTACCCGCAGTGAGGGGGAAGAACCTTTCCGCCATGTGGTAATCGCTCTTAAGAAGGAAACAGGCGCCGGTGAGCGCAGGGGACGCTATGACCGCAGCCGCGGCGGGCGCTATGAGCGTACCGGCGGCTACCGGGGAAATACCCGCAGGAATGACTCCTATCAGGCGGCTTCCCTGTCAGAGCATAATGCTGAGACAGCCGGCGGCAGCGGACAGGAAACAGAGGAGTAATCCGGTAAATGAACATGGGGAGGCTGTTGCAGAGTGATTTGCGGCGGCCTCTTTTTGCGCTGAAAGCCAGAAAGGCGAGGAGTGAAAATGAAAACAGAAACCATTGCTGCCATTGCCACAGGCATGAGCAATTCGGGAATCGGCATTGTAAGGATCAGCGGAGATCAGGCCTTTGAGGTCATTGACCGAATCTATCGGAATAAAAAGGGGCAGGCAGGAACATTATGGGACGCAAAGTCCCACACAGCCCATTATGGATATATTTATGATGGTGATGAAAGGATCGATGAGGTTCTGGTGCTTATTATGCGGGGGCCAAACAGCTATACAGCAGAGGATACCGTTGAGATTGATTGTCATGGCGGCATTCGCATGGTTCAGCGGATTCTGGAAACGGTCCTTCATAACGGGGCAAGAACCGCCCAGCCGGGAGAGTTTACCAAGCGCGCCTTTTTAAACGGAAGGCTGGATCTGGCCCAGGCAGAGGCAGTGGCAGAACTGATCCATGCATCCAATGACTATGCCTTAAAGAGCTCTGTGAGCCAGCTGGGAGGATCGGTATCGGGAAAGATACGGGCTCTCAGGGAAACCATTCTTTATGAGACTGCCTTTATTGAGTCGGCTCTGGATGATCCGGAGCACATTTCACTGGAGGGGTACGGGGACAGGCTTTTAAAGGTGCTGGAGCCGGTGACAGAAGAGATTGAAAAGCTGATCGCCTCGGCAGATGACGGAAGAGTGATGACAGAGGGCGTTCGGACGGTGATCCTTGGAAAACCTAACGCAGGAAAATCTTCCCTGATGAATGTGCTTTTAGGGGAAGAGAGGGCTATTGTAACGGATATTGCAGGTACTACCAGAGATACCTTAGAGGAGCATATTAACCTTCAGGGGATCAGCCTGCATGTAGTGGATACGGCGGGAATCCGGGACACGGAGGATGTAGTGGAAAAGATCGGCGTAAACCGTGCCATGAAGGCAGCAAAAGGAGCGGATCTGATCATTTATGTGGCAGACGGCTCCCGCCCGCTGGATGAGAGCGACCGGGAGATCATGGAGCTGATCCATGATAAGAAGGCCATTGTGCTTTTAAATAAGACGGATCTGGAGCTTACTGTAGATAAGGAGGCTTTAGAGGAGCAGTGCGGCCACCGTGTAATCCCTATTTCCGCCAAGGAGGAGCATGGGATCGGAGATCTGGAAAAGGAGATCCAGTCCATGTTTTATCATGGAGAGATTGCCTTTAATGACCAGGTATATATTACAAATGCCCGTCATAAGGAGGCTTTGGAAGCTGCCTTAAGGAGCCTTCGGATGGTGCGTTCAAGTGTGCTTGATGGGATGCCGGAGGATTTTTATTCCATAGATCTTGCAGACGCCTATGAACAGCTGGGACTGATCTTAGGAGAAGCAGTGGATGATGATGTGGTAAATGAGATCTTCTCAAAGTTCTGTATGGGAAAATGAGAGGACAGGAAGGAAGGAAAAAGATGCCGTATTTGGAAGAAAGTTATGATATCGTGGTGGTGGGAGCAGGCCATGCGGGCTGCGAGGCGGCGTTAGCCTGCGCGCGGCTTGGGCTTGAAACCATCATGTTTACGGTCAGTGTGGACAGCATTGCCCTGATGCCCTGCAATCCCAATATAGGAGGCAGCTCCAAGGGCCATCTGGTCCGTGAACTGGATGCGCTTGGGGGAGAAATGGGCAAAAATATTGATAAGACCTTTATCCAGTCCAAGATGTTAAATGAATCCAAGGGGCCGGCGGTTCACTCCCTCAGGGCCCAGGCGGATAAGCAGGCCTATACTCAGGCCATGAGGCAGACCCTGGAACAGACCGAACACCTGACCATACGCCAGGCAGAGGTATCGGAGCTGATTGTAAAAGAGGGCGCTGTAAGAGGCGTAAAGACCTTTTCCGGCGCTGTATACCACGCAAAGGCGGTCGTTTTGTGTACAGGCACCTATCTGCGGGCCAGATGCATTTACGGAGATGTAAGCAATCCTACAGGGCCTAATGGCCTTCAGGCGGCCAACCACCTGACACAGTCTCTGATTGATAATGGGATTGAGATGTTCCGGTTTAAGACGGGAACTCCGGCCAGAGTGGATAAGAGAAGCATTGATTTTGCAAAGATGGAGGAGCAGTTTGGAGATGAGCGGATTGTGCCGTTTTCATTTTCAACCGATCCGGACAGCATACAGAAGGAGCAGGTTTCCTGCTGGCTGACCTATACCAATGGGGAGACCCATCAGATCATCCGGGATAATCTGGACCGTTCGCCGCTGTTTTCAGGAGCCATTGAGGGAACAGGCCCTCGATATTGTCCGTCTATCGAGGACAAGGTAGTGCGTTTTCCTGATAAGGAGCGCCATCAGGTGTTTGTGGAGCCGGAGGGACTTTATACCAATGAAATGTATCTGGGCGGAATGAGCAGCTCTCTGCCGGAAGACGTGCAGTATGCCATGTACCGCACCGTACCGGGGTTAGAGAATGTAACGATCGTGCGCAATGCCTATGCGATCGAGTATGACTGCATCAATGCCCTGCAGTTAAAGTCTACCCTGGAGTTTAAACGCATCAGAGGCCTGTTTGCGGGCGGTCAGTTTAACGGAAGCTCCGGATATGAGGAGGCAGCAGTTCAGGGCTTTATGGCGGGCGTAAACGCGTCTATGGAGGTGCTGGGAAGAGAGCAGGTAGTGTTAGACCGGTCACAGGCCTATATCGGCGTTCTGATTGACGATCTGGTGACCAAGGAAAACCATGAGCCATACCGGATGATGACTTCAAGGGCAGAGTACCGGCTTTTGCTGCGCCAGGATAATGCCGATTTACGGCTTCGGGAAATCGGTCATAAAATCGGACTGGTAAGCGATGAGGAGTATGAAAAGCTGCTCTCTAAACGTCAGGCCATCGAAGAAGAAATACGCCGTTTAGAAAATACTGCCATCGGCGGAACGCCGGCAGTCCAGGCAGTTCTGGAGCAGTACGGAAGTACGCCTCTTAAATCAGGAAGTACGCTGGCAGAGCTGGTGCGCCGGCCGGAGCTGGATTATGAAAAGATCAGGGAAATTGATAAAAAAAGGCCGGATCTTCCATTTGATGTGCGGGAGCAGGTAAATATTGAAATCAAGTATGAGGGCTACATAAAGAGGCAGAGACAGCAGGTAGCCCAGTTTAAGAAGCTGGAAGGCAGGCATCTGCCGGAAAACTTTGATTACAGCCAGGTAAAGAGCCTGCGTCGGGAAGCTGTTCAGAAGCTGAATCAGATACAGCCGTCTACCGTGGGACAGGCATCACGGATTTCCGGGGTATCTCCAGCGGATATATCAGTGCTTTTAGTGTATCTGGGAAGAGAGTAAAAGATGGTTTTTACATATAAAAGAGAGGACGGGATCAATGACAGAATCATTTGCTGAGAAAATGAAGGCCGGGACAAGGGAGCTGAATATAACCCTGAGCCAGAGGCAGTTGGAACAGTTTTTTAAATATTATGAAATGCTGGTGGAGACAAATAAAGTGATGAATCTGACAGCCATTACAGAGGAAGGGGACGTGGTGGCAAAGCATTTCTGTGACAGTCTTTGCCTGGTAAAGGCGTATCATGAGCTTCTGGATCGGGAGTCTGAAGGTGAAGCTAAAGATATGAAAACGGTTTCTGTGATTGATGTGGGAACCGGAGCGGGGTTCCCTGGAATCCCGCTTAAGATTGCATTTCCTCAGATTAAACTCACGTTGCTGGATTCGCTGAATAAAAGAGTAAAATTTTTAGAGCAGGTATGCAGAGAGCTGGAACTGGAGAATGTACAGTGCATCCATGGAAGGGCAGAGGATGCAGGACGGATGAAAGAGCACAGGGAGCAGTATGATCTGGCAGTGTCCAGAGCAGTAGCAAATCTGGCATCGCTGTCAGAATATTGTATTCCTTTTGTAAAAAAAGGGGGATTCTTTATTCCTTATAAATCAGGAGAAATTGAGGAAGAGCTGAATCAGGGAAAGAAAGCAGCAGCAATTCTGGGAGGAGAAATAAACGAAGTGGTGCGCTTTTCTTTACCGGAAGGAGATGGAGCCAGAAGTCTGATCCGTATTCGTAAAGTAAAGCCGGTATCTTCCAGATATCCAAGAAAAGCGGGAATGCCGGGGAAAGAACCTCTGGGAAAATAGGCGCGAAGGCAGAGCATATGTGGGTGAGATCAGTGCCGCAGAAGAGATGGAAAACGGTTACACGTACTTTATGACGCATGATGCAAAAACAGGGGGTACACTATGAAAACGATTACAGAAAATACAGTACAGGCAGGACAAGGTCGCATGAATATTAAAGAAATTGCCCGGGTGGCAGGAGTATCTCCGGCTACCATATCCCGTGTACTAAATGGTTCGGGATATGTGAAAGAAGAGACAAAGAAAAAGGTAATGGCGGCAGTTGAGAAAAATAACTATACGCCCAGTCTGATTGCAAGGAGTCTGAGCGGAAGAGACAGCTTCAGTATTGGAGTGATTCTCCCTTCCGCAAGTCAGAGAGTTTACAGTGGGATTCTGGAAGGGATCTGCCGTCTGGCTCAGCCTTTCGGCTACAATATTGTTCTTATGAACACAGGAGGGGATATAAAGAAGCAGCATGAGTTTCTGGAGGCTGCTGAAAACCAGAGAATGAAAGGGCTTATCGTTGCTCCCGCAGCTTCTGATGACAGGGGGACGAGAGATAAACTTCTCCATCTGGAAGAGCAGGGAATGCCAGTGATCTTGACAGAAGGGAATATAAAAGGAGCACCGTTTGACTGTGTGTTTGGAGATAACTGGAGGGGGGCTTATGAAGGCGCTGAGTCCCTTATGGATGCAGGCCATAAAAAGATTGCAGTCATTCGTGAAAAAGGCAATTTCAGAGAGGACAGGGAGCGTTTTCGGGGCTTTATGCAGGCAATGGAGGATCATGGCCTGGAGGTTTCCGATGAATATGTAATATACAACGGAGAAAGCGGAGCAGAAACAGCAGATGCGATTGCGCGGCTTTTAGAAGAAAATACACCGCCTACGGCTCTGTTTGCACTGAGCGGGGCAGGAACATGCAGCTGCATGAAATGTCTGGAAAGGAAGGGGCTGACGGCAGGAGAAGATTTGGGCTTTATGGGCTTTGATGATCAGCCGGTTTTATATGAGCTGGGATATCGTCTTTCTGTTGTGGAGCGGGATGCAGTGGAACAGGGAAGGGAAGCGATGAGACTGCTTCAGGAACGATTTGATGAAAAAGAACAGGAACGCAGAATCGGAAAGCGCGTAATGGTTCCATGCAGGCTGATTCTGCGCGGATCCGGGAATATGAAAACGGTTACAGAAAGCGCTAGAAAAAAGAAATTGGCAGGAAAAAAGGAAAAAGAAAGCCCGGAGCGTTAACTCCAGGCTTCGCGCATCATGGCAATCTCACGGGCATAGCCATCCAGATCATTCGGTGTTTCCAAATAGAAGGGAAGATGGCGTAAGGCGGGATGATTGATAATGGCTTTTAAGGACGGAAGGCCAATCTGGCCTTCGCCCAACCGGGCATGGCGGTCTTTGTGAGAACCAAGGGGATTCATGCTGTCATTGAGATGGATGGCTTTCAGACGATTTAAACCAATGATGTGATCAAATTCTGCGAGAACATCATCCAGATGGTTTGCGATATCATAGCCGGCATCCCATACATGACAGGTATCCATACAGATCCCCATATGGTCGGACAGATCTATCCGGTCAAGAATCTGGCGAAGTTCTTCAAAGCTGCGGCCGATTTCGCTTCCTTTTCCAGCCATGGTTTCTAGGAGAACAGTGGTGGTTTGTTCCGGTTTTAATATGGCATTTAACATATCTGCGATGTAGGAAATTCCCACATCAACACCCTGTTTCACATGACTTCCCGGATGGAAGTTATAAAGATTTCCGGGAGTATATTCCATCCGTGCCAGATCATCTGCCATAGTTTTTCTGGCAAAATCCCTGAGATGAGGATCGGCAGAGCAGGCATTCAGAGTATAGGGGGCATGACAGAGAATGGGAATCAGATTCTGTTCCTGCACCTTTTTAAGAAATAGAGCTACATCTTCAGGATTGATTTCTTTGGCATTTCCTCCGCGGGGGTTGCGTGAGAAAAACTGAAAGGTGTTTGCATGTATTTTGGCAGCATCCTTTGCCATGGAACAGTAGCCTTTGGCAGAGGAAAGATGACAGCCGATTCGTAACATATAGTAGCCTCCTTTAACATTGTTTTTATGTAAAATTGATCGGCAGTTTCTGCAGAAATGTTTCACGTGAAACATTTATAGTAGAAACTGCCGGTATTTTAATTTTCCAGATAAGGGCGGAATAATTCATAAAATCGAGCAGGGGATTCCAGATGGGGTAAATGTTTCGCCTTAGGAACTGGCACTGTTTCGATTGCAGGATTGTAATTCTGATAATCTTCCATGGTTTCGGACATACCATCCAACTCTGCTCCGCCAAAAAGACAGATGCTGTTATCAATCCGGCGCAGAGCGGTTGTAATATTGCATTTCGTGTAGTTACATTTTACACTGGCATAAATGGATTTTGGAGAAGCTCCCAGATGGGCTGCTTCATAGTAAGCATCAACTAGCCGGGAATTAACAGAGTAGGGATTACAGAAGCAGCGGCTCATAAAATCCTGAGTAAGATTTTTTCGGCTGCAGGCTATATTGTAAATCAGAGTTCCTGCAATGGGAAGATCCAAAATCAACTTATAAAGCCGGGCATTTTTTCCCGGAACCAGACTGCTGGAGAGCAGAGATTCGGGATTGATCAGAAGAAGCCGGTCAAAGAGCTCCGGACCATTGCTGCAGGCCATGACAGCAATCGAAGAGGAGTCTCCAGTTGCCGCCACATCGGTGCGGTGACCGATTTCTGATTTAATAAAATCTGAAATCAGCTGGACGTAAAGATAGTTTGTGTAGGTGAGATTCGGCTTTTCTGAACGGCCAAATCCCAACAGGTCAATGGTATAGACGGTTCGATCCTTTGCAAGACGTCGGGCAAATTCTTTCCATTCATAACCGCTGGAAGCGGGGGAGAGATCATGGATCAGAAGAATCGGTTTACCGCTGCCTTCTTTTGTATAGTGAATGTTTCCAAAGCGCCAGTGATAGCATAGAGAGGCGCTGCTTTCATTTTCAAGAATGTGTCTGGAAATCGCAGACAGTTTAATGGCCTTGTTGATACAGGCAGTGGCGGCAGCATCACCTGCAGCCAGTATGAGCAGAGTCAATAATTTATTTCTTGTTTTCATTCGTTTTATCTCCTGAAAAAGTAATGATAGGTGTCGTGTGCTGGTTCGTAAACCGGGCAGTTTTTGTCCGCTGATGGTAAGATTATTATAGTACAAGTGGATAGTGATTACAATGAAAACTGTTTTTTGAGTTTCCGCACTTTACTGTGTTCTGGCGTCCTAAACACCAGAACACAGTGCTTCCTTGTCTACAGATGGTAATGTTTCACGTGAAACATTACTCATGTAATATTTTGTATAAAATAGAAAAATAAATACAAATGCAGAGTTTTTCATAGGAAAAGCAGAAAAGTTGTGTTATAATCGTCTGGTACATCGAAAACGAACGTGAGGAAACGGATATGGGACGGATTATTACAATAGCAAATCAGAAGGGCGGAGTAGGAAAAACAACCACGGCGATCAATCTGGCAGCCTGCCTTGCAGAAGCAGGGCAGCATGTAATGCTGGTGGATTTTGACCCACAGGGAAATGCCAGCAGCGGCCTGGGCCTGGAAGAAAAGGATTTTGAACAGACCGTTTATGATATGATGGCTGGAGAGGCTTCTATAAAGGAGTGCATCACAAAAGAGGTTCAGGAAAATCTGGATGTACTTCCTTCGGATATGAATCTGGCGGGTGCGGAGATTGAATTTCAGGAATTGGACGAGAAAGAGATTCTGCTTAAGAAATCGTTAGACATGGTACGGGATGAGTATGATTTCATTTTAATTGATTGTCCGCCTTCATTAAATATACTTACGATTAATGCTTTGACAGCAGCTGATACCGTGCTGGTGCCAATCCAGTGTGAGTATTACGCATTGGAGGGATTGAATCAGATGTTAAAGACGGTAGATTTGGTGAAGAGAAAGCTGAACCCGTCATTGGAACTGGAAGGCGTAGTATTTACTATGTATGATGCCAGAACCAATCTGTCTCTTCAGGTAGTGGAGAGTGTGAAGAGTAATCTGAATCAGACAATTTATAAAACAATCATTCCAAGAAATGTGCGGCTTGCAGAAGCTCCAAGTCATGGAATGTCCATCAATCACTATTCGTCCCGTTCTACGGGTGCGGAGAGCTATCGTATGCTGGCAGCAGAAGTGATTAGCAGAGGAGAGGTATAATGGCGGCTAAAAGAGGTTTGGGAAAAGGTTTGGGCGCAATCTTTGGGGAAGAAGTGATTAAGGAACAGAAAGAAAAGATTGCGATGGAAGATGGAAAAGGAAAGGAACTGATGGTAAAGCTTTCTCTGATTCAGCCTAATAAGGAGCAGCCAAGAAAGACATTTGATCAGGAAAAGCTTAAGGAGTTATCTGCCTCAATCAAACGGTACGGGATTCTTCAGCCGCTTCTTGTAAAGAAGAATGGGAACTTTTACGAGATTATTGCCGGAGAAAGAAGATGGAGAGCTGCCCAGATGGCGGGACTCAAGGAAGCGCCGGTGGTTTTAAAGGAGTACAGCCGACAGGAAGCAATGGAGATTTCTCTGATTGAAAATGTTCAGCGGGCAGATCTGAATCCTATTGAAGAGGCGAAGGCGTATCAGCAGCTGATTCGTGAGTTTAATCTCACGCAGGAGGAAATTGCAGAGCGTGTAGCAAAAAACAGAGCGACCATTACGAATACCATGCGTCTTTTAAAGCTGGATGAGCAGATTCAGGAAATGCTCATCCAGGGTATTATTAGCAGCGGTCATGCCAGAGCGCTTCTTTCTCTGGACGGTGGGGGGCTGCAGTTAAAGGCAGCAAAGGAAATTATAGAAAAAAGCTTAAGTGTTCGGGAAACAGAACGGTTGGTAAAACGGATGGCCAAGGAAGCTGCTGGAGAAGAAAAGAAGGAAAAGAAAGCGGATGATGCCCTGATGCTGATTTATCAAAATCTGGAAGACAGAATGAAAACCATTATGGGAACAAAGGTCAGCATACATAATAAGGATAAGAACAAAGGCCGTATAGAAATCGAATACTATTCAGAGGCAGAGTTGGAACGAATTGTGGAATTGATTGAGTCCATCCACTAGAAATAAAGATTCTGTATCTAACATTCGGATAAGAGTAAGGAGAGATTAGATAAGAATGGAAAACAGTATGCTATTTGAACTTCCATTTGATCCGGCATATATTATTGTAATATTGTCAGGCTTGGTAGTGATTCTATTGATTCTTGTAATTGCTGCTATGGCAAAGCTGAAAAAATTGAGTCGGAAATATGATTATTTTATGCGGGGAAAGGATGCGGAAACACTGGAGGATGTGATACTGGATCAGCTGGAGGAAATTCGTATTTTGAAGGCAGAGGATCGGGCAGCCAAGGACTCGATTCGAACGTTGAATCGAAACTTCCGTTCTTCCTTTCAAAAATTTGGAATGGTTCGATATAATGCATTTCCTGGAATGGGAGGAACACTGAGCTTTGTAATTGCAGTTTTGGATTATACGAACAGTGGCTTTATTTTGAATTGTATTCACAGTAAGGAGGGCTGCTATTTATATATGAAGGAAGTAGATGCAGGCAAGACTGAAAAGGTGCTGGGAAATGAGGAGCAGGAAGCTCTGGAGCAGGCATTGGGATATGTAAAGAAAAATTGATGATGCAGGGATATCTGGGAATATAAACTCAGATATCCTTTTTTTATGTTTCACGTGAAACATTTTTTATGGTTTCTGCATATGATAAAAGTGAAAGATATGGGTAAGGACAGATGAATGGAAAATTTTAAAAGTATGTATCCCAGAGAAATCCGGATGATACAGAGCTATGTATCGGAAGCATGTGACAGAATGGATTATCAAAACAGCCCTATGTATGATGAGTGGCCAGAACAGAGAATGGTAGATCAAATGTGCAATTCCGTTTGTGAGGCTGTGAGTACATCCGGAGACATGGGGATTTTAAGAGAGGCGTGGGAGATGCAGGAGAAAAAGACGATTGAAAGAATGAGCGTGGAAGAAGAACAGGAAGAGGAAGTAGTGGATCAGGAAAAAAAAGGGGTGGAAAAAGGTACAGATCGGGAAAAAGAAAAGGTTGAAACAGAGGAGTTAAATGATGAAGAAAACAAGAAAAATGATGGTAAAAAAAAGACTGTGGATGAGAGGGGAGAGGAGAATATAAAAGAAGGGGCAGAAGAAAATAAGAATCCCATGGAAAGTGACATGGAAGAAAATATCTATCAGGTAACAGCAGAGGCGGATTTAAGAGAACATAACAGAATAATTGAAAGCCAGGAAATGAGACCTCCATTGAGGAATTGGTGGAACGGCTGGGGGATCAATGGGATTAGGCCGGACGTGCAGGGAATGGCTTGGGGGATGGGATCCATGTATGCCCCGGTTGTTCCTGTGGAAACTGAAAATGGCCCGGTGCTACTGGGACAGGAACTCAGACGTCCGCCCCGCCCGCCGCAGGGTTCCGGTCCGGTGCGTCCACCGTATCCACCGCAGGGTTCCGGCCCGGTGCGTCCACCGTATCCGCCGCAGGGTTCCGATCCGGTGCGTCCACCGTATCCGCCGCAGGGTCCCGGCCCGGTGCGTCCACCGTATCCGCCGCAGGGTCCTGGCCCGGTGCGTCCACCCCGCCCGCCGCAGGGTCCCGGCCCAGTGCGTCCACCGTATCCACCGCAGGGTCCCGGTCCGGTACGTCCACCCAGACCTGGTATTTATCCAGCCTGGTTTCGCGATATTGTAAAGACCCTGATTTTAGATGAGATGCAGAACCGGCGGTGCCGCAGAGGAATGTGTATTGGATAGAATTACAGCATAAAAGTTATCACAGGAAATATTCAAAAAAGATTAAGTTGTAGTTTTAACGGTTATTATATAAAATAGAGGTAACGATTCAGGACGGAGGGAGAACTGGCAGAAAAATATGTGTCAAGCTTGCTTGTAAGCGGATTTTTCTTCCAGTTCTCACACCGGAGATGGAAAGGTAAAATTGAGCAGATAAAATTCTGAAAAGGAATGAACAGATGAAAAAAATAATACAGAGAGCAGGAATCCTGTTTGTGGTTTTTCTGGCTGCATTGGTGATATACTTTATCGGTGCACACAGGACATCAGAGCAGGAGGGCGCCGTATATTCATCCATGGATGAATCAAGATTGCCGGTGGTATATACGGAGTTTGAAGGAAAGGAGATTAACGGTTTGCACGGATATGTTCAGGATATGGGAAATCGTGCGGCCGGAGAAGCGATTTCTGTTTTGTCTTCAGACAGAAGACTGAATCTTCGCATCCATGAGTTTGGAAATACAATTACAGAAATCAGTTATGAGATAAGGAATCTTTCCATGGATCGCCTGATTGAACGGACAGCGCTTTCGGACTGGTCCAGCAAGGAGGGCATAACCACAGTGAGCCTTCCTATCCAGAATCTGATTTCTAAGGATAAAGCGTATCTCTTAATTTTAAATGTAAAGACAGCAGAACAGCAGATCCAGTATTATACCCGTATCATGTGGACGGATGCTCCAAGGGCTTTGGATATGCTGCAGCTGGCAGAGGAATTTACAAGAAAGAGTTTGGATTATGAGCAGGCAAAGGAATTGGTATCGTATCTGGAAACCAGTCCGGAGGAGGATAACAGTTCTCTGGGCCATGTGACGATCCGGGCCAGTTTTGATCATTTGACCTGGGATGGACTCCATGCGGAGATGGAAGGAGAACCCAGGATTACCCTTCAGGAATTTGATGGGATTATGGGACAGGTTCAGGTTCAATATTATGTCCGGCTTACAGATTCGCAGGGAAAGGAGAGTCTGGCAGAGGCAGAAGATAATTTTGCCATGAAATGGAATGAGCAGCGGATCTACTTAATGAATTATGAGCGCAATGCCAACCATATTTTTACAGGAAGTGAAGGGGCATTTTCCGGAAAGAGGATTGTTTTGGGAATTTCCGATGAAGCCGGTATTGGTACGGTAAAGAGCCAGGATTCCCGGTATATTCTTTTTAAAGTAAATGGCAATCTGTGGCGTTATGATCAATCAGATCACAGGATCATGTGTGTGTTTACATTTTCAAATGGAGAAACAGACGATGTGCGCAGCAGCTATGGAGATCATGATGTACAGATTTTGAGAGCAGGAGATGACGGCTCGGCAGATTTTCTGGTTTACGGCTATATGAACCGTGGACCGTATGAGGGTCAAACCGGAGTGATATTTTATCGCTATGATGCGGGAAGCAATACAGTCCAGGAGAAATTCTTCATTCCGGTTGTTCTGGAATTTGAAAAATTAAAAAAGGATGTAGAGCAGCTGGCCTATGTAAGTCCCGGAGAAATGGTATATCTGATGCTGAATGGAAATGTATTTGGAATTGATTTAAGCAGTAACGAATCCATTTCTGTAGCTCAGGGACTTACGGAGGGAACCTTTGCGGTAAGCCATGACGGAAGCCGCATGGCATGGCAGGAAAAGAGAGAGGACACCCGGGATGAGAGGATTCATGTGATGGATTTTAATACATCCCAAAAACAGGAAATTCCTGTTTCAGAAGGTGATTATGCCAGGGTGCTGGGCTTTGTAGGAAGTGATCTGATCTATGGTTTTGCCCGGCAGGAGGATGTCTGGAGTGTAAACGGAAGGGTGCAGGAAATCCCCATGTATGTGATGTATATCGCAGACAGTGAGATGAACATTGAAAGCGAATACAGAAAGGACGGAATCTACATTTCAGATGTGGTGACGGAGGATGGACGGATTCATTTAAAGAGGCTGGTAAAGCTGGGGGACAATCAGTATTCCTATCAGGATGAGGATACCATTGTCTGCAATGAAAAGGTGGAAACAGATCCACTGGAGGGAATTGGCTGGTATGCTTCTTCCGAGATGGGACGAATGTATTTTGTACAGATGGATTCAGACCAGAAGGCTTCGTCTGTAAAATCCGAACGGCCAAAGGCATTTTCGTATGAAAATACAGGTACTCTGGAGCTGGCAGGAAAAGCGGCTTCGGGAGAAAAAGGTGAAGTGATTTTTTACGCTTACGGAGGCGGCCATTTTCTGGGAGCATCCAGACAGTTTGCAGAAGCTGTGAACCTTGCCTATGATAAAATGGGATTTGTGACAGATGAAAGAGGACACCTTGTCTGGGATCGCATTAACCGTCAGCCGATCCGAAATCTGAAAGATCCATCCGGTGCAGTGATGAGCCATCTGGATGGATTTACCAGAAGTACGCTGTATGAGGACGGGATCATGGTGATTGACGCTACGGGCTGTACACTGAATCAGGTATTGTATTTTATTGATAAAGGGATTCCGGCAGCCGCTTACAGAGAGGATGGAAGTTATGTTCTTCTGTCCGGTTATGATACCTATAATGTAACCATTTATGATCCTGCTGTCCAGGAAAACGTAAAAATGGGGCTGGGGGACGCAGCCGCGCACTTTGGAAGCCAGCATAACCGTTTCCTGTGCGGGTTAAAAATTGAATAAAAATAATTTTGAAACACGCCTGTCCGGTGAAACGTTTTTTTCGCCCGGCAGGCGAGTTTGCTTTACAAATCCTGTTCTTATGGTATAATCTAAGAGATGTAAATAAAATGTGAACAAAGACAGAAAGAAAAATTAAGGTCTGTTCGATCAGTAATTGAGGTATAAAATGGAACATTATATTATAAAAGGCGGCAATCCGCTGGTGGGCGATGTGACCATAGGCGGAGCCAAAAATGCCGCACTTGGTATTCTGGCAGCATCCATTATGACCGATGAGGATGTTCTTATCGACAATCTGCCGGATGTGCGGGATATCAATGTTATGCTGGAAGCAATCCAGGAGATCGGTGCCAGCGTACACCGCATTGACCGCCATACAGTAAAGATCAACGCAGGAAATATCAGAGAAGTATCCGTGGATGACGAATATATCCGCCGGATCCGTGCGTCCTATTATTTTATCGGTGCTCTTTTAGGAAAATACAAGAGCGCTCAGGTTCCTCTTCCCGGAGGCTGCAATATCGGAAGCCGCCCCATTGACCAGCATATTAAGGGCTTCCGGGCGCTGGGAGCAGATGTACAGATTGAGGGCGGAGCAGTGATCGCCCATGCCATTGATTTGGTGGCAAGTCATATTTATCTGGATGTGGTTTCTGTGGGAGCGACCATCAATATCATGATGGCTGCTGCTATGGCAGAGGGACAGACGATCCTTGAGAATGCTGCCAAGGAGCCCCATATCGTAGATGTGGCAAACTTCCTTAACAGTATGGGAGCCAATATTAAGGGTGCAGGAACAGACACAATCCGTATCAGGGGCGTAGAGCGGCTTCACGGCACAGAATATTCTATTATTCCGGATCAGATCGAGGCTGGTACCTTTATGTGTGCAGCAGCAGCAACCAGAGGCGATGTGATGGTAAAAAATGTAATTCCAAAGCATCTGGAGGCGATTTCCGCCAAGCTTACAGAGATTGGCTGTGAGGTGATCGAGTTTGATGACGCAGTCCGTGTTGTGGGTAAGCCGAACCAGCGTCATACAGATATTAAGACACTGCCATATCCCGGCTTTCCTACCGATATGCAGCCTCAGATGGCTGTTACACTGGCTCTTACCAAAGGAACCAGTATGGTTACAGAAAGCATTTTTGAGAATCGTTTTAAATACGTGGACGAGTTGGCACGCATGGGAAGCTCTATCAAGGTAGAGGGAAATGTAGCTGTGATTAACGGCGTAGAAGGCTTTACTGGCGCTCAGGTAAATGCGCCGGATCTTCGGGCAGGTGCAGCTTTGGTAATCGCAGGGCTGGCGGCAGAAGGATATACCATTGTAGATGAGATCGGATATATTCAGAGGGGATACGAAAGCTTTGAGGAAAAGCTCCAGGGGCTGGGAGCCATGATCGAGCTGGTGGATTCTGAAAGGGAGATGCAGAAATTTAAACTTAGGGTAGGATGATGACCGTATATCCATCGTACGGTTTCATATAAGAATAGCCTCTGTCAGGAGTAATCCGGGCAGAGGCAAAATTATCTCATAAGGAGGGTTATGAAATGACCGGGAGAACAGGAAAAAGAAGGTTCCTGGGTCTGCTTTGGTCCCTGATTCTTACCTGCAGCCTTATCACAGGTATGTTCATGTCCGCATGGGCACAGGAGGCTGGAACAGTCAAAGGAGCGGATCAGGACATTGTGGTTCTATATACCAATGATGTTCACTGCGCAATTGATGAAAACATCGGTTACGGCGGATTGGCGCTGTACAAAAAGCAAATGATGAACCAGACACCGTATGTTACTCTGGTGGATGCAGGTGATGCCATCCAGGGTGCTCCGGTAGGAACTCTGTCCGAGGGCGGTTATATCATTGATATCATGAATCAGACAGGATATGATGTGGCAGTTCCGGGAAATCATGAGTTTGACTACGGTATGCCCAGATTTCTGGAATTGGCAGGAAAATTAAACTGCGGATATTATTCCTGCAACTTTATCAGCACTGCTTCCGGACAGTCTGTATTTGCACCCTATAAGATGATTTCTTACGGTGATACACAGGTGGCTTATGTGGGCGTTTCCACACCGGAAAGCTTTACAAAATCTACGCCTGCTTATTTCCAGGATGCGAATGGAAATTATATCTATTCCTTCTGTGAGGATGCAGACGGAACTGCATTTTACAATCAGGTGCAGTCGGCAGTGGACAGTGCCAGGGCTGAAGGAGCGGAATTTGTGATTTTAGTTGGACATCTGGGAGAAAATGGAATCACAGAGCGCTGGAGTGCCGGAAGCCTGATCGGTCATATCCGGGGCGTGGATGCCTGCATTGACGGACATTCCCATGAAACTACACTATCCATGATAGTAAAGGATGCAGACGGGAAGGATGTTATCGTTACCCAGACAGGCACTAAGCTGGCAAATATTGGAAAGATGACCATTCATACAGATGGAATGATTTCCACAGAGCTGATCTCAGAGGTTGTGCCTTCAGAAGTAAATCGTACCTATACGGTTCAGAAGAATGATTCCTTAAGCAGGATCGCCAAGAGAGAGCTGGGAAGCTATGACCGCTGGAGAGAGATTTATGACAGCAATCGGGATAAGATTTCTGATCCGGGTACCATTTATCCCGGAATGGTTCTTACCATCCGCCAGGGCAGTGTTGTAAATGAAAATGGCCGTGTAGTGGATCCGGATACCCACAGCCTGATCGAGCAGATCAAGGGGCAGTTTAACGAAACCTTAAAGACCCCATTGGGAAGTACAGCGTACAAGCTGACGATCAAGGATGAGGCCACCGGAGAACGCCGGATAAGAAATGGCGAAACTAATCTTGGTGATTTGGCGGCAGATGCTTACAGAGTTCAGCTGGGAGCAGACATCGGACTTTGCAATGGCGGAGGCGTCCGCACAGATATTGAGTCCGGAACCATTACATATGAGGATACACTGGCTGTATTCCCATTTGGAAACATGGGATGTGTGGCAGAGGTGACAGGACAGCAGATCAAGGATGCCCTGGAAATGGGCGCTAAGAATTATCCTGAGGAGTCCGGAGGCTTCATGCATGTATCCGGTCTGACCTATACCATTGACAGCTCTGTAAAATCCAGTATAAAGGTGGATGATAAGGGTAATTTTGTCAGTGTAGACGGGCCGTACAGAGTTACGGATATTCTGGTTGGCGGACAGCCCATTGATCTGAATAAGACTTACACAGTGGCTTCCCATAATTATATGTTAAAGTCCGGTGGGGACGGCATGACCATGTTTAATGGCTGCAATATTATAAAGGATGAGGTTATGGTGGATGTAGATGTATTATCCACCTATATTCAGGGCCTGGGCGGTTCTGTATCCTCTGAATATGAGAATTCCGAAGGACAGGGACGGATTGTGATCCGGTAAAAAGATTGTTTTAATGAAAATTCCGGCAGAGGAGATGGAACTTTGCCGGGATTTTTTGCGCGGAAAAATGTATATTGACAGGAAAGAAAAAATGATTTAATATATGCTAGTAGTCATTTCACAATAGAAAACGTTCGTAAATATCCCTTATTCAGAGTGATGGAGGTATAAAGGACCTGTGAAGTCACGGCAACCCCGGTTGAGTATCCCGTAAGCAGTGCTTATGCGGTGTGCGAAAGGGCCGGAAGGTGCCAGCCTGAGCGAGGAGTGCAGCTTATAAAGTTTTAAAAAGAGCTTTTTGATGTGCTTGATCGAGCAATAAGAGGATTTGAAGATCTGATATTTTCAAGTCCGCCGTTGCTGCGGACTTTTCTTTTTGCCAGAGGGCAGAGGATTACACCTGCTTAAATGACACGAAACACAGTACAGTATGTATTTATTTTACAGCAAAGAAAAGGAGAATGATTGATGGAGAGAAGATTATTTACATCTGAATCTGTAACTGAAGGCCATCCGGACAAAATGTGCGACGCGATTTCTGATGCGATTTTAGACGCTTTAATGGAGCAGGATCCCATGAGCCGTGTTGCCTGCGAGACAGCGACCACCACAGGACTGGTGCTGGTTATGGGCGAGATCACCACAAAGGCATATGTAGATATCCAGAAGATCGTAAGAGAGACGGTTCGCGAGATTGGCTATGACCGTGCAAAATATGGTTTTGACTGTGATACCTGCGGCGTGATTACCGCCATTGACGAGCAGTCCTCCGACATTGCTATGGGTGTTGATAAGGCTCTTGAGGCAAAGGAAAACCGTATGTCCGAGGAAGAGTTGGACGCCATTGGTGCAGGCGACCAGGGTATGATGTTCGGCTATGCAAGCAACGAGACAGAGGAGTATATGCCATATCCTATTTCCATGGCTCACAAGCTGGCTAGAAGACTGACTGAGGTAAGAAAGAACGGTACCTTAAAGTATCTTCGTCCGGACGGAAAGACTCAGGTTACAGTAGAGTATGACGAGAATGGAAAGCCGGTTCGTCTGGATGCAGTGGTTCTGTCCACTCAGCATGATGAGAATGTAACTCAGGAGCAGATCCATGCAGATATCAAGAAGTATGTATTTGATGAGATTATTCCTGCAGATATGGTAGATGAGAATACAAAGTTCTTTATCAATCCTACAGGACGCTTTGTAATCGGCGGACCTCACGGAGACAGCGGTCTGACCGGACGCAAGATTATTGTAGATTCCTACGGCGGAACGGCACGTCACGGCGGCGGCGCATTTTCCGGTAAGGACTGCACCAAGGTAGACCGTTCTGCAGCTTATGCGGCCCGCTATGTGGCTAAGAATATCGTAGCTGCCGGTCTGGCTGATAAGTGCGAGATCCAGCTGTCCTATGCAATCGGCGTGGCTCACCCAACCTCTATTATGGTAGAGACCTTCGGAACAGGAAAGCTCAGTGAGGAGAAGCTGGTAGAGATCATCCGCGAGAACTTTGACCTTCGTCCGGCTGGAATCATCCGTATGCTGGATCTGCGTCGTCCGATCTATAAGCAGACTGCTGCTTACGGACATTTTGGCCGCAATGACCTTGACCTTCCTTGGGAGAAGTTAGATAAGGTGGATACCCTTAAAAAATATCTGTAATAAGAATACAAAAAGGCATTTGCACAATGGTATGTATCGGCGTGCAGATGCCTTTTTTCAGCTCCAGCTGCTGTCCGTAACGTGGCATTGGCCGAAACATAGAAAATCACTCCTTATGTTACAGTTTTATTTTTATAGTTGCCAGGTATATTTTACCATAATTTATAAAATAGCAGTGGATAGGTTTTAAAATTATACAAAATATCCAAAATGGTGTTATATATTTAACAATCTTTTTGCCATTGGTGAATCGATAGAGTATGCTCTGAGACTAAAAATTTGCGCAAAACCTGAAAAAAGAAAAAATATGGTTGACATTTTTTTAACGATGTTATATAATGCGGATAGTTAAATTGTTAATAAATTGACAAACATTCCGAATACAAACACAAACACAAGGAAAATGGAGGAAATGGAAATGGCAAAGAAGACCGAGCAGGTAGTTCCGGAGATCATTGACAGCGTAGAGGGACTGAACGCCAAGATGGCAGCAATGCGCGAGGCTCAGAAGGTATTTGCAACCTACACACAGGAGCAGGTAGATAAGATCTTTTTCGCGGCAGCAAGCGCAGCGAATAAGATGCGTATTCCGCTGGCAAAGATGGCGGTAGAAGAGACCGGAATGGGCGTGGTTGAGGATAAAGTAATCAAGAACAACTACGCAGCTGAGTATATCTACAATGCATACAAGAATACAAAGACCGTTGGTGTGGTTGAGGAGGATAAGGAGTACGGTATAAAGAAGATTGCAGAGCCAATCGGCCTGATCGCAGCTGTTATCCCTACTACAAATCCAACCTCCACTGCAATCTTTAAGACACTGATTTCCTTAAAGACACGCAATGCCATCATCATTTCCCCACATCCAAGAGCAAAGAAGAGTACCATTGAGGCTGCCAAGGTTGTGCTGGAGGCTGCTGTTAAGGCAGGCGCTCCTGAGGGGATCATTGGATGGATCGACGTTCCTTCCCTGGAGCTGACCAATGAGGTAATGAGAGACGCTGATATCATCCTGGCAACTGGTGGCCCGGGCATGGTTAAGGCTGCATATTCTTCAGGTAAGCCTGCGCTGGGCGTTGGTGCTGGAAATACGCCGGTTATCATTGACGATACGGCTGATATCCGTATGGCAGTTAACTCCATTATCCATTCCAAGACCTTTGATAATGGTATGATCTGTGCTTCTGAGCAGTCTGTAACTGTTCTGGAGCCTGTATATGAGGCTGTTAAGAAGGAATTTGAATACAGAGGCTGCTATTTCTTAAAGCAGGGTGAGATTGAAAAGGTAAGAAAGACCATCCTGATCAACGGGGCATTAAATGCAAAGATCGTAGGACAGTCTGCATACACCATCGCAAAGCTGGCAGGTGTGGATGTTCCGGTTGATACAAAGATTATCATCGGCGAGGTTGAGTCTGTAGATATCAGCGAGGAGTTTGCTCACGAAAAGCTGTCTCCTGTACTGGCTATGTACAAGGCTAAGACCTTTGACGAGGCTCTGGATAAGGCAGAGCGTCTGGTAGCAGACGGCGGCTACGGCCATACCTCTTCTCTGTACATCAATGTAAATGAAAAAGAAAAGATGATGAAGCATGCAGAAAGAATGAAGACCTGCCGTATTCTTGTAAATACACCTTCCTCCCACGGCGGTATCGGCGATCTGTACAACTTTAAGCTGGCTCCGTCTCTTACACTGGGCTGCGGTTCCTGGGGCGGAAACTCCGTATCTGAGAACGTTGGCGTTAAGCATCTGCTGAACATTAAGACTGTTGCTGAGAGGAGAGAAAATATGCTGTGGTTCCGTACACCTGAGAAGGTTTACTTTAAGAAGGGCTGTCTGCCTGTAGCATTAAACGAATTAAAGGATGTAATGGGCAAGAAGAGAGCCTTTATCGTAACAGACTCCTTCCTGTACAAGAACGGCTACACAAATGTAATTACAGACCGTTTAAATGAAATGGGAATCACATATACCGTATTCTCTGACGTTCAGCCTGATCCTACTCTGGCAAATGCACAGGCAGGCGCCAAACTGATGAAAGAATTTGAGCCGGATGTAATTATCGCAATGGGCGGCGGCTCCGCAATGGATGCAGGAAAGATCATGTGGGTACTGTACGAGCATCCGGAAGCAGATTTCATGGATATGGCAATGCGCTTTATCGATATCCGCAAGAGAGTTTATACCTTCCCGAAGATGGGTGAGAAGGCTTATTTCGTAGCTGTTCCTACCTCTTCCGGTACAGGTTCTGAGGTTACTCCATTTGCCGTTATCACTGATCAGGAAACCGGCATCAAGTATCCTCTGGCTGATTACCAGCTGCTTCCAAATATGGCGATTGTTGATACTGACAACATGATGAGCCAGCCAAGAGGCTTAACCAGCGCTTCCGGCGTTGATGTTTTAACCCATGCATTAGAGGCATATGCTTCTGTTATGGCAACGGATTATACAGACGGACTTGCATTAAAGGCAATGAAGAACGTATTTGACTACCTGCCGATCGCTTACAATGAGCCAAACAATGTTGAGGCACGCCAGAAGATGGCAGACGCATCCTGTATGGCAGGTATGGCATTTGCGAACGCATTCCTGGGCGTATGCCACTCTATGGCACATAAGCTGGGAGCATTCCACCATCTGCCCCACGGTATTGCAAATGCGCTGATGATCTCTCTGGTAGTTGAGTTCAACGCTGCTGAGAATCCACGCAAGATGGGAACTTTCTCCCAGTACCAGTATCCTCATACCATGGCAAGATACGCTGAGTGTGCAAGATTCTGCGGAATCAATGCAGGCAGCGATGAAGAGGCTGTGAAGAAGCTGATCGAGAAGATCGAGGAGTTAAAGAAGGCTGTTGGCGTGAAGTCCTGCATCAAGGATTACGGCATTGACGAAAAAGACTTCTTAGACAGACTGGATGATATGACGGAGCAGGCCTTCGACGACCAGTGTACCGGCGCCAACCCAAGATATCCTCTCATGAGCGAGATCAAGGATATGTATTTAAGAGCTTATTACGGAAAATAATCGAACCCATTGAGGGTGAACCTTTATCCTTTGTGTTTGGAACAGGCCGTCTGTCCGGTTAGGGCAGGCGGCCTGTTCGCGTAGAAATATTTACTCCACCGTTCCATACAAAAGCTCATGCTGCCGTTTCACCCGGTTTTTCACCATACTGCGGAAATAGCCTGGCCCCAGAACCTCTATTACGGGGCCGAAGGAAAGGATATCGATGAGAAGCTCCGTTTCATCTGCGGTATCATAGTAAATGGAGCACAGCCAGTATTTGCCTTCTTCATGGTATTCCGTATGCTTTTCGTAGCTGGCAAAGTGAAGCATACAGCGTTCAAGAGAGTTCCGTTCTCCGGTTATTTTTAAGAGAACGGGCTCTTTTGCTTTGCGGACCGGGAGAAAGCGGTGGCAGGAGAGAGTCTGTATATCGCTGTCCGAAAGGAGGTCAGGGGAAACGCGGCAGTCACGGATCCGTTCCAGGTTGAGAATGGTATTTAGGCCGCAGCGTCCCCGTCGGTACTGCAGACAGCAGAGACGGAATTTGTCATCCTTGGAGGAGTACTGGAGCTGATAGGGGGTGACTTCAAAGGAATGGCAGATTCCTTTTTTGCCTTCATATCCAATAAAAAGGATATGATGCTCCCTCAGGGCTTTTAAAATTGCCTGAAAATGCTCCCGGTAGGAAGGTGAAGCATAGGAATCACCGTCGCAAAACTGGTCGTAATAGTAAAAATTTTCTTGCTGATACAGCGGTTCAAATCCCTTTAGGGATTCTGAAAGAGTTTTTAATTCTTCATCCGTAAAAAAGAGCCGGAAGCGCGGGTCATGGATCAGAGCTGCCAGCCAGGACATCTGAAGTGCAGTCAGCGGCAGTTCGGGAGGAGAAAAATGCAGGGCACTTTCATAGCAGCCAGGATGCTCCTTTGAGGGGAAAAGAAGGGGCCACTCTCCCTTTGTAAGTTTCGGGAGTACAGCCAGGGCTGTTTCCTGAAAGGCCTGATTTTTGCAGATCTGCTCCATTTCTTTCATGTTCACTGAATGGCCGGCAGCTTCCGCCAAAATATGGCGGACCGTGTGGTAGTAACAGCTGTATATCTCATTAAACAGTTCCATTTGTTTCTTCCTTTTCTTCGCTGCAGTACATCTGATACATCCGTTCCCAGTCTCTTGTGACCTTAAGGATGGCAGGTTCACAGGTTCCCTGAATATCCAGAATGCGCCCGGTAAAGGACTTTACCCAGGACAGAAGTTCATTGGTATCGAAAAATGCTCCCGTATACAGATATTCATGCTCCCGTATTTTTAGGATTTCTCCGCCTTTCCCCTCCCGATAAAGGCGTTTTAAAACATAGGGTTCTTTTTCTTCATCAATAGAAAGGCGCAGGCAGATGGTTTCCAGGCGGCTTCTTCCGCTTCCGAAGGAAACGCCCCAGCAGCGCTTTATATTTGCCAGCAGCGCCTCATAGGTTCGTTCATAGTCTTCCCAGGGCTCCTTAATGGTAATGGAGAGAATGGAATCCAGACGAGCATTGTGGAACCTCCGCAGAGATGGAAGGTACAGACAGAGGTAGCGCCTTCCGGTACGGGTGCTTACAAAGATTTTTAAGGGAACGCCGGACTGGGAGGAAATGCTCCCGGAACGGAAACTCTTATTTTCATAGTCGATCAAACGGTGCTCCCGGATGGCTGTAAGGCTTTGCAGGAGCACCTGATCTTCCAGGGTATGTACGATAAAATGATGCTTGAACTGAAAAAAGGTATTTTTCCGGTCGTGCCAGTCCAGAATGGTGCTCCCGATAAACCCGAAAGGGGCGGTTCCCTGAAAAAAGGAAACAGCGGTTAAAAGAGTATCATTTAAGGGAGAGTCATGGGGAAACTGGGGTGGGAGCATCTGATAGATAAGGTTTTTTCCTTCTTTATGAGAGCACAGCAGTCCCAGAGATTCGTATTCCTTCAGCTTCAGCCGCACGGTCTGGGGGTCAAAGGCAACGCCGTAGGTAAGGGAAATTTCATCACTCAGGGCAGAGGCATTCATTCCCTGAGGATGATCGGTGAGCTGATCCAGAATGAAAAAGTGCAGAAGGATATCATTATCCGTAAAGCTTTTCGATTTCCAGGCCGCATAGAGGGGATTTTCGGGCACTGTCTTACTGTCGATATTGATGTAGACCTGTTTTCCCTTGGTCGTATAGGAAGAGCAGGTGTAATCGCCCAGCCAGCTCTCGATCCGCCTCCGTTCGTTGTCATAGGTCCGGGCGCAGTGGGAGTCAAAATCATTTCTCACCTTAAATCCATAAATATAAAACTGGCGCATATAATCCCGGATCCGGTCAAAGTTTTTGATAAGCTCCTGAAATTCTGCCATATAGATCCCTCCATAGGGTGATATAGCTCCATTATAGCGGGTTCGCACCTTTTTTTAAATGATAAAAATGGAAAATCAGGCTAAGATAAAGCCATGATAAGAAATGAAAGGATGTGCAGGATATGTTCGTAATGTATGAAAAGGATGCCATGAGATTGCCGGTAAAGGTATGGCTTGAGGATAAAAAGGATTTGGAAGAGACCTGCAGGGAACAGGCATACCACCTGGCACAGCTTCCATTTCTCCATAAATGGGTCAATCTGATGCCGGATACCCATGCAGGAATGGGAATGCCCATCGGCGGTGTGATCGCTGCAGAGGGAGTGATCATCCCTAATGCAGTGGGTGTGGATATTGGCTGCGGGATGGCATATACGGAAACCAATATTCCGTTAGAGGCCATTCGGGAGATCCAGACCGGGAACGGAACGCTGATCCAGGCGGTGATCGGTGATATTATGAGAAATGTTCCCGTGGGCTTTGCCCATCATAAGTTGGGGATGCCCTCTTATACCATGGATCGGGCACTGGAAGAGCTGAACCTGTATGAGGAGGATACAGAGCTTTTGGGACAGCTGGAGGCCGGATATTTTCAGATCGGAACTTTGGGCGGAGGAAATCATTTTATTGAGCTTCAGGAGGATGATCAGGGGATGCTGGCAGTGATGATTCACTCCGGCAGCCGTCATTTTGGAAAATCCGTCTGCGACTATTTTCATTATAAGGCCCGTCAGCTGAACCAGAAATGGTACAGCCAGGTGCCGGATGAATACAGGCTGGCTTTTCTGCCCGTGGACAGCCCGGAGGGCCGCCAGTATCTGCGCTGGATGCAGCTTTCCATGGATTTTGCAAAGGAAAACCGGGAAAAGATGATGCTGGCAGTAAAGGCGATCCTGGAAAAGTATATTGGAAAATATACGGAGCTGGATTTGAAGTTTTCCGGCGATATTAACTGTCATCATAATTATGCATCCCTCGAAACACACTATGGAAAAGAGGTATGGGTGCACAGAAAAGGCGCGGTAAGGGCAGAAAACGGCGAACTGGCGGTTATCCCCGGCGCCATGGGTTCTTACAGCTATGTGGTGATGGGAAAGGGGAATCAGGAGAGTTTTTGTTCCTGTTCTCACGGAGCAGGGCGGAAATATTCCAGAAAAGGCGCTATGGAAGCCTTTTCCTGTGAGGATGTAATCCTGGATCTGAGAAAACAGGGCGTGGTTCTGGGAAAGAAGGGAAAGGCAGATGTGGCAGAGGAAAGCCGGTTTGCCTATAAAGATATCGATCAGGTAATGAACGCCCAAACGGATCTGGTAACCCCGGTCAAACGGCTGAAGACCGTAGGGGTGGTAAAGGGATAATGATGGAAGAGTCCGGCACCTGCAGGGCAGGAGGGCCGGTGTCAGATACAGGCAGTTCTGCCCATGGGAGGAGTATTTCCTGGCTCCCCGGTGCCGTCGCCTATGGCGTTTTGGTATTCCGGCAGGACAGCATATAGTCAGCACGATGGGCCGCAGGTTCAAATCCTGCCATGATGGCAAGTCATGTAGCTAAGCGGGTATAGCAATCGTTAAGAGACATCTTAAAAATGTCACAGGAGCACGGCTTTGCAGTCAAAAGGCTGCAGGGCCACAGAAAGAATGCGCTTTTTGCTTCGGCTGCAGGCAGCATCGCGGCAGTCTCCGGCAAGGCCTGTGCAGTTTCGGATACCGCCCAAAGGAGCCGGGATAAGGAAGTTTTGGAGTCCTTTGCCCTTTGGGCTTAAGAAACAGCCCCCTGGGCCGGGGACGAAGCATGGCGCAGGATTTTCTGTATGAAACAGGGAAATTGTTTGTGAAACAGGGAGGTACCTATGATAAAGAAATATAAGATCAATGAAAATGAGTGCGGCTATCTGATCCGCAGGGGCCGCTTTGAGAAGCTGTTGACTGTGGGAACCTACTATTTTCTCAGCCTGTCCGGCTGTGAGGTAAAAATTGTTCCCATGACCGGGGCTGTAAATACCTGTGGGATTCCGGAGGAAATCCTGATGAAGAATCCGGAATTTGCTTCCCGTGTGGTAAAAAATGTGCTTCCGGATACATCCATTGCCATCCGGTTTGTAAATGGAGCGTTCAGAGAGGTGGTCTGTAAGCCGGAGACATTGTTTTGGAATGTATTTGAGAAAAATGAATTTCAGGTGATTGATATCACAAAGCCATGGATGGAAGAAACCCTTCCCAGGATGTATATGGAGCTGATGCCTGCCAAATACTATAAGAAAATTGTGATTAAGGACGGAGAGACCGGGCTTTTGTACTTTGACAATCAGTTTGAGCGGCAGCTGGAAACGGGAACTTACTTTTTCTGGAATTACGGAAGGGAAACTACCTGCAAAGTATTTAATCTGAAGCTTCAGCAGCTGGAAATTTCCGGTCAGGAGATACTGACAGCAGATAAGGTGGGGGTGCGGCTGAATGTGATCTGCACTTACAGGATCACAGATCCCCGCAGGCTGGTAATGCTGGTGGAAAATGTGGGAACACAGCTCTATACCCATGCGCAGCTGATCCTCAGGGAATATGTAGGACGGTTCCGTCTGGATGAGCTTTTGGAGCAGAAGGAGGAGATCAGCCAGTATGTGCTGGAGGAGATGAAAAAGAAGCAGGAGGATTACTGCGTGGAAATCGTCTCTGCGGGAATCAAGGATATTATCCTTCCGGGGGAGATACGGGAGATCATGAATACTGTGCTTCTGGCGGAAAAACGCGCCCAGGCCAATGTTATCACCCGAAGGGAGGAGGTAGCTTCTACCAGAAGCCTCTTAAATACCGCAAGGCTGATGGATGAAAACCAGACCCTCTTTAAGCTTAAGGAGATGGAGTATCTGGAGCGGATCTGCGATAAGGTGGGGACGATTTCTATTAATGGCGGAAAAGGCGTGATGGAACAGCTGGCGGAGCTGGTGGGGATGGAACGAAAGGAAGCCGGGAGGTAGAATCCCGGCTTTGTTTTAAACATATGAAATTCCTTCTTGACTTTAGCAAGTTAACTTGCTATACTGTCCCTAAAATGTACATCGAAAGATGGAGTATCCCATATACGTCCGCTTAAAACCGGGCGCATACCCCAACAAAAACCAAAGGAGGATCAGTACCATGTCATATGTTGATGAGATTTATGAGAGAGTGGTAGCACAGAATCCCGGTGAGCCGGAATTCCACCAGGCAGTAAAGGAAGTTTTGGATTCCTTAAAGCTGGTGATCGACGCAAATGAGGAAAAGTACCGCAAAGCGGGCATCCTGGAGCGTTTTACAGAGCCGGAGCGCATTATTTCGTTCCGTGTGCCGTGGGTGGACGATCAGGGAAATGTGCAGGTCAATAAAGGCTACAGAGTGCAGTTTAACAGCGCCATTGGACCTTACAAGGGCGGACTTCGTTTCCATCCTTCCGTAAACCAGAGTATTCTTAAATTCCTGGGCTTTGAGCAGACCTTAAAGAATTCTCTGACCGGTCTTCCTATGGGCGGCGGAAAGGGCGGCTCCAACTTTGATCCAAAGGGCAAATCCGACCGTGAGATCATGGCCTTCTGCCAGAGCTTTATGACAGAACTGTACCGTCATATCGGCAAGGATACGGACGTTCCCGCAGGCGATATCGGCGTAGGCGGAAGAGAGGTCGGATATATGTTCGGCCAGTACAAGAGACTGACCGGCTTATATGAGGGCGTTCTCACCGGAAAGGGACTGACCTTCGGCGGTTCTCTGGCAAGAACCCAGGCGACCGGCTATGGCCTTGTATACATGCTGGATGAGATGTTAAAGCACAACGGCAAGGAGATTGCAGGAAAGACGGTAATCGTATCCGGTTCCGGAAATGTTGCCATCTATGCAGTTGAGAAGGCACAGCAGTTTGGCGCAAAGGTAGTTGCCATGAGCGATTCCAACGGCTATGTATACGATCCGGAAGGCATTAAGCTGGATGTTGTAAAGGAGATCAAGGAAGTGCGCAGAGGCCGCATTAAGGAGTATGCAGAGGCAGTTTCTTCTGCTGTATATACAGAAGGAAAGGGCATCTGGACAGTTCCCTGCGATATTGCTCTTCCATGTGCAACGCAGAACGAGCTGAATCTGGAGGATGCAAAAGCTCTTCTGGCAAATGGCTGCTTTGCAGTGGCAGAGGGTGCAAATATGCCTTCCACCAGAGAAGCAACTGATCTCTTTGTTGAGAAGAAGATTCTCTTTATGCCCGGTAAGGCAGCAAATGCAGGCGGCGTTGCAACCTCCGGTCTGGAGCAGAGCCAGAACTCTTTAAGATTGTCCTGGACCTTTGAGGAAGTAGATGAGAGACTTCATAAGATCATGGCCGATATTTTTGCAAAGGCTGCGGATGCGGCAGAGCGCTACGGCGTTCCCGGAAACTATGTGGCAGGCGCCAATATTGCAGGCTTTGAGAAGGTTGTTGAGGCTATGCTGGGTCAGGGAATTGTATAAAACAGAATGAAAAAATGAACTCCCGCGCATAAACGGAAACGGTATATGCGCGGGAGTTTTTATATGGAAATAAAAGTAAAAAAACAATTGAAATGACAAACATTTCCTGATATACTAAGGTGCATTTGGTTACAAAAACGAAACAAAAAAGAAGAGGAGAAGCAGAAATGAAACGACAACTGGCATGTGTGCTGGCTGCCTGTATTGGCCTGCAGCTTCCCCTTGGCGCCTTTAACGCCTATGGAGCGCAGCTGCCGGAATCAGCAGGGCAAATGGAAGCCCTGGAGGAAAGCAAAATCCCCGGTCTGGAATCAGACAGCAGGGACGAGGAAACGAAGACTGAGGAAACAGAGAAAGAAACGATTCCCACTGCAAGTTCATCTGAAAGCCATCGGCAGGAAGATGAAGAGGATGGAGGAACAGAGACAGAATCAGTTCCCACTGCAAGTCCCAGTGAGCCGGTAAAGCTGGGAAAAGAGCACAGAGGCGCTGTTATGGTGGAAATACGAACCCTGCTGCCTGTAATGTCTGCTGTGGATTTTAATGTTGAATTAAATGAAGTCGTATCCAAAAAGGCAAGAGCGAACGAAGACGGGGATATTTACCAGGATTCTCTTACCATCAGCCTGATGCCTGAAGAGGAATCGGGAGAGGGACAGCAGGAAAATGAGACCTTTGAGAATGTTCCAAATGGAATGTATGTGCTTGAGGTAACAGCCGAAGGATATCTTCCATATGAACAGACCATAGAGGTCAGGGATGATACCTCCAAGATCATGATTTTAAATGATTACGGTGATTATGAATATTCTTCCTCCGCTCATCCGGGCCTGATCCGTATGGGTGATGTGGACGGAAGCGGCGTGATTGATAAAGAGGATATGAATGCTCTGGTAGATGCTGTTTATGAGGGCAATCTCACAGGTATGGATGAGGAAGGCATGGATTTAAACCGTGACGGAGAAATCGACCTGGTGGATCTGCAGTATTTTGCCAGCCTTTATAAAGGAAAGGAAGGCAGCGATAATAAATATCCGGTTTCTACGATTGAACGTTCGATCACGGTTCAGGAAGGCGATGTAACCCTTGCATCTCCAAGTGAAGCGACAAAAAGCAATGCCACAAAGGTAGAGGGAACGGTACAGGATCTGTTTAATAATGATACAGAAAGCTCCATAACACTGGAGCACGCGGACAGCGAGATAGATGAACCAATTTCAGAGGCTTATCCGGTTGAACTGGAGCTGGATCTTTCCAGACAGCCGGTGATCGGAGGAATTGTAATTCAGTCTCCGCCTGATTCCGAGGGCGCGATCAGCACTGGTGAGGTAGAAGCAGAGCTGACTGACGGCGAGAAGATCGCAGTAACCATTGACAGGTATGCGAGAACTAAAAAGCGCCGTTCCTTCCGAAGCGGTGCGACTGCCATGATCGATGCAGACGGTGCGATCCTGATTGATCTGAAGAATCAGAAGCCTGTGAAAAAGATCCGTATTAAGGTAACGGGAACCGTATCGGAAGGAAATCTGGCAGAAATCAGCCAGGTGGAATTTTTAGGCGATATGAAGGACCGCATCCCGCCGCCAGCCCAGAATATCCCTCAGAATGTAAGCGCACAGATCGGAAGCAAGATCTTTACCCTTACATGGGATAAAGAGGTAAATATTACAGGCTATGAGGTTTCCATTACAAATAATGGAAAAACAGAAATTATCGAAACAACGGTAAATACGCTGACAGTTGATGAATTTAATGGAAAAGAACTGTTGAATTATGAGACGTTTCTGGTAAAGGTTCGTTCTGTAAACGGAAGCTGGAAGAGCAGTTACAGCGCTCAGATTGCCGTAACACCGGAACCGGACGGTCCGCCACCAGCACCGGAAAATATTTCCATTGAGGGAGGCTATAAGAGCCTTCATATCTCATGGAAAAAGATGAAGGATACAAAGAGCTACAGCCTGTATTACCGCAAGGCGGGTACAGAAGACGAGTTTACAATGCTTGGTGAGCTTACAGGCACAAGCACAACCATCAGCGGTCTGGAAGATAAGACGGAGTATGAGATCTATATGATCGGTCATAATCCTTTGGGAGACAGTCCTCAGTCTGTGATATACTCTGGAAGTACGATTACAGTGGAAGCGGCAAGAATGCCCGCTTACCGTCTGATCAACACAGAGCCGAAGGAAGGACAGGCATTAACAGAGCATATTAAAGAGGTATCCATTGTCACCGGTTCTGTAACAAGTGTTCCGGGTGATGTGGCAGACGGTGATCCCTATTCTTTATGGGAGCTGGATGACTGGGATTCCGGCGCTTACTATAGTTACAGAGGCCCTATTGTGACGCTGGATCAGCCCTATATTATGGATACTATTGCATTTACTGCAGGCCCGAATCAGAAAAATGATTTTAATGCAGTCCGTGTCCGTGCCTGGAACGGAGAAGAAAATGAACCTCAGATCATAAACGGGCGTCTCACTGTCCGGGAGGGTCTGGATAAAAACGGAAAGAAATATTATGAATTTCTGGCAGATAAGCCATTTGAGGCAGATAAGATTCAGCTTAATACGGCTGTACCCAGCTCTACCCGCTATATCAGTATTGCAGAAATCCGTTTTTATGAGTATGATGAGCTTTTAAATGAGGTTCTGTCCCTGTATACGGACGATCTGCATATGACTCTTCGCGAGGATGTTACACAGGAACAGATCACTGAGCTGAGGATCAGGGCTGACGAGGTAGATCCTGTAAGCGGAGAAATGACTCCCAAGAGAGATCTGATCCTGAAGGAGCTGGACAATGCGGAGAAGATCCTGGATCATAATGAGTCTTATAAGGTGATTCATATAGATACTGGGGTATCCAAGAAATATGACAGCCATATTACCTTCAGCGCCGGTCTCAATGGATGGCAGCCTCTGGGAACAGCAGCTCTGGCCGGAGAGAAGGTTGTAGTCTATGTAGGAGCTCCCGGAAGACGTACTGGAGACAATACAAATCTGGATCTTTATGCAACTCAGTACCATTCAGAAGCCAGCCATTTACAGAAAAAAGTAACATCCCTGAAGGTAGGCTTTAATGAAATTACAGTTCCTGCCGTTTCAAGTCTGGGTGTGGAAAAAGGCGGAGCTCTGTATATAGAGTACACCGGAAATAACCCCAATGAGATTTATGCAGTCCGCGTAATCGGCGGTTCTCAGTATCCGGTTCTGGATGTGACACGGGCAGAGACTGCAGAGGAACGCAAAGAACTGACAGACGCCTATGTGGCAGAAATGGCGGAATACGTCCAGAAGATAGAGGAGATGCATAATGAGAACTCTGACAGTGAGGACTCTCACAGCGCCATTTCCGGTCTGGACTATGACGAAAGAAACTGTATTTTAGGTGCAACGGATATTGTATTGGATCAGATGGTGTTTTCGATTCCCATTAAGCAGGTATATAAGTCCATTGCGGGAAATGGTGAATCTCAGGATGAAGCAGCAGAGAAGCTGTATCAGTCTCTTATGGCTATGGATGAGATGATTCATCTGTTCTATCAGCATAAGGGATTAAATGCGGCTCCGGTTACCGGAGGAAAAACCTATGAGAAGGACAAGCTTCCAACAACACGTTTAAATATCCGTTATCAGAGAATGTTTGCAGGCGCATTTATGTATGCAGGCGGTCTTCATATTGGTATTGAGTGGGATTCCTGCGCGCTGTTAGGTGGATCAGAGCCGATCCAGTCGGATAATGGCAAATATGTAAGCGGAAGCTACTTTGGATGGGGAATTGCCCATGAAATCGGCCATATCATCAACGAAGGCGCGTACGCTGTGGCTGAGGTCACAAATAACTACTATTCGATCCTGGCTCAGGCAAAGGATACCAACGATTCTGTGCGTTTCAAATATGAGGACGCTTACAGAAAGGTAACTTCAGGAACAAAGGGCGGAAGCAGCGACCAGCTGGGAATGTACTGGCAGCTTCATCTGGCTTATGACGATGGATATAACTTTAAGACCTATGAGGATTATGGGGAGCAGAGAAAGAACCTGATCTTTGCCCGCATTGATTCTTATGCAAGAGATATAAGCCGCGCACCTGCACCGGATGGAGTAAAGCTGACTCTGGACGGAGCGGATAAGGACAATAAGCTTATGCGTCTGGCCTGCGCGGCTGCTGAAAAGAACGTGCTTGAATTCTTCACACGCTGGGGAATGATCCCTGATGCGGTTACAAGGAAATACGCAGAGCAGTTTGACGCAGAAGAGAGAACGATTTACTATATCAATGATGAGGCCAGGGCATACCGTGCAGAGGGTGGAAGCAGTATCGCAGAATCTGTAGAAGTAGCAGCCACAGCGCATCAGGATGAAACGGATCCAGGACGCGTGACCCTTACCATGGAAGCTCATGGAAAAGACGGAGCTGCCATGAGTGGAACGCTTTTCGGCTATGAGATTACCCGGATCCAGCGCCGCTACGGAAAGGAAGAGCGCCAGGTTGTGGGCTTTACCCAGGAGGATACCTTTACAGATGTGATTTCCGGAATCAATAACAGGGTGGTTGGATACGAGGTAAGAGGAATCGACTGGTGCATGATGCCTACAAAGGCTTATGTCCTGGCTGATGAGATCCTGGTTTCCCATGACGGAAGCATGGATAAGGCAGGCTGGAGCATTACCGTAAATACCTGGTCTAAAGCGGATGAAGAGGTAAACGGGGATGTAAACAGCGAGGAAAACCAGTTTAACCAGTCCTGCAGCGGAACTGTCAGCAGCGCAAAAACCATGATTGACAATGATCTGGATACTGTGTATGAGGGAACAGTAAAAGCGGAGGAAAGGACAGAGGACGCTCAGGCAGTCATTTCCCTTGGCAGAACAGAAGCCATTGCAGGCGTGAAATACACATATAAAGGAACCGGGGAGCCGATTAGGGCTTACTCCATTTCCATCAGCGAAGACGGAACAGACTGGAAGGAGATTAAAAAAGGAACCTTCCGGCTGGAAAATGGCGTTGCAGCCGTACATTTTGACAAGGAAAATGACGGAAGGTACTATATCTATGATGCAGCCTATGTGAAGATCACTGCTCTTGGTTCTGACCGCTTCTCAGCTTCGGAGATCGATATTCTCAGCCCCATCGGCGACAGTGTTCAGCTGGATCAGTTTGGAATCCTGGCAGAGGATGCGGTGTTTGAGCATTCCGGAAGCGATAATGGCAGTGAAGAAGGCACAGCAGCGTATTCCGGCGAAAAACGTACTGGAAGCAATGCAACCAGAATCCCCAAGGGTTCCATCGTATTTACAGGACGCTATAAAGGAAATCCTGCTTATAACATGGTGATCCTCTATGATGAAAAGGGCAATGTGGTCGGCGGAAAGGACAAGGACGGAGATACAGCTGCAGATCAGCTGATCCTGGCTCCCGATCCAAAGGACGGACAGTTAGGAGAGGTCTCTGAAGGAAGCTGGATTTACTATATTGAGCCTAAGGATCAGAATGACATGGTGGAACGTCCTGAAAAGGTTCGGGCAGAGCTTTATCGTGTCCAGAATGGGGAAACCAATGAAGGCGACCGCCTTGTAAGCGATACCCCATTTATGGCGGTTCCGGCAGTTCCGGATCCTATTCCGACCATCAAGCTGGAAAACAGTCAAACACCAAACAACGGAGAATAAGATAGAAAAATATGAAGAAGAAATCAATTTTCGGCTGTCTGGCCATTATCTGCCTTCTTCTTGTGCTGATCCCGCCCGTGCTGACACGGGCGGAAAAGCACAGCCTGATCACATGGGAAAAGAAGAGCAAAAATGTAGTAAGTATGTATCTGGAGCTTCAGGAAAAGGAAGCGTTCGAGGAAATTAAGGCCTTCAGCCTGACACTGAATTTTGACAGTAAGGAAGATCTGTCAGAGGAGCCTGTTTTTAAATTCGGATCTGATTTTAAGGGGGAGAAGGTATCGGTTCATGAAGAACGGTACAATGAGGAAGATCAAACCATGAAGCTGTATGTAGCCGGAAGGGATACCGTCCTTGAAAAGGGAGAAAAGGTCCTTCTTGGAACCATTACCATAAAATCGGATGAAAATGTGACGATTTCCGTAGATGAGAATGATTTCCAGATTGTAGACCGGTTCCATGAAAAGGGGATGATCACAGAGTTTGGAGATTTTGAGCCATATGAAATGATCCTTAAAAAAGAGGAAGAAACCACCGTTCCAGAAACTACCGTTCCGGAAACAACTGTTCCGGAAACTACAGATCCGGAAACCATGATTCCTCCATCTTATGAGGACAGCGAGGATGAGGAAGAGGTTTATGAGTATGAAGTCCAGCCTCAAAAGGAGGAGGCTCCTGAGCCGAACGGTCAGTGGATGCAGAACGAAAAGGGCTGGTGGTTCGCTCCTTTAGACGGCACATATCCTGCAGACAGCTGGTATGAATGCTCCTCAAATGGTTTTAAGGCATGGTATTATTTTAATGCCGAGGGCTACATGAACAGCGGCTGGTTTACAGACCGTGACGGAAATACTTATTTTCTCCATGACCAGAACGACAGCAGAGCCGGTTCTATGTACACGGGCTGGAACTGGATCAATGGAAAGTGCTATTACTTCCAGGATACTCCTGCTCCCAACCGCCCGGTTGGTTCCATGATAAAGAATGGAATGACGCCGGACGGCTATATGGTAAATGAAAACGGCGAGTGGATTATAGATGGGAATGTACAGTTAAAGCAGTAATACAAAAAAACTCCGCGGTAGCCTTTTATGGTTTTGCCGCGGAGTTTTTTTCTGGAAACAAAAGGAAAATTATGGTATATTAAAGGGGCGTAAAAAAAAAGGAGAAGAGGGTATGACATACGAAGAAGTATTTTCACAGGTAAAGAAAATTTTTATGGAGGCAGATGTAAGCGGGGAAAAGGAGCATCTGGCATTCCAGTTTAATATTGCAGGTGAAGGAGAAGGCGCTTTTTATGCTGAGGTAAAGGAAGGCGTACTTTATGTAGAGCCCTACGAATACTATGACAGAGATGCCATTTTTACCTGCAGCGCAGAGACGCTTTTTAAGCTGGCAGGCGGAAAGCTGGACCCAATCTTTGCTTTTACCACAGGAAAACTGAGGGTTGAAGGAAATCTGGAAAAAGCCATGAAGCTGCAAAGCTTTGTGAAGAAAAATAAATAGAATAAAATTAAAAGCAGTCGGCAGGAGCATCCGGATTCAGGCTCCTGCCGGCTGTTTTGGACTTATTTTGCCTCTGCTGTAAACTGTTTATCAAATTCAGGATTGAAGAAATAGAAGTTTTTGCTGTCCAGGCTGTCCTTTATCTTTTCCAGAGCTTCACCGAACCGCTGGAAATGGACGATTTCCCTGGCACGCAGAAATCGAAGTGGATCCAGTACATCCGGATCATCAATAATGCGGATAAGGTTTTCGTAGGTGCTCCGGGCTTTCTGTTCTGCAGCCAGGTTTTCATGAAGGTCTGTGATGGCGTCTCCCTTAGACTGGAATTCACAGGCATTGTAGGGAATGCCTGCGGCAGCCGCAGGCCACAGTCCGGTGGCATGGTCAATATAATAAGCATCAAATCCGGCTGTCTTTGCCTGTTCTGCCGTCAGGTCTTTGGTAAGCTGAAATACCATAGCGCAGATGATTTCCAGATGAGCCAGTTCTTCTGTGCCGATATCCGTTAAAAGCCCCGCTGCTTCTCTGCATGGCATGGTGTAGCGTTGGGAAAGATAACGCATGGAAGCAGCTAATTCACCGTCCGGACCGCCAAACTGACTGATGATCAGAGATGCGGTTTTGGGACAGGTCTTTTTTATATTGACAGGATACTGGAGACGCTTTTCATAGATCCACATCAGAGAACACCTCCTTCACGATCCCAGGGCAGAGGCCCGTCGGTCCAGGTAAAATGTTTCTGTCCGGGGTAGTCGGTACAGAAGCCGGACTGATTGTTTGTATCAGGGCAGACACAGTCTCTGGTAAGGGGTTCAAATTCCCTGGCAAATTGTTCGAGAAGGTTTTTCCGTCTGGTATTTGCCTGCATAAAGGCTTCAAGTGCAGGCATATCCAGAGGATGGGTATCAAGGTATAGGTTTAGATCATCGGCAGTAAAGCTGATTTCCTGAAGTTCCTTTAACATGGCTTTACGGTCAGACATGAGCGTTTCCTCCTTCCTTAAAAAACGGGAGCACGAGGCTCGGAAAGATACTCCCCTGCTTCAGTCCCACAGCCGGAGAAAGGGGCGTTTCCCAGGGCTGGGTAGGAACTGCAGCGATTGCAAGCGTCAGCTTTTCGCCGGGAAACGGGGAATTTCTTTCGTATCCGCAGACAGCAGCGTAAGGAGCGGTTTCGTCTCGATACAGGTTCATTTAAATAGTACCTCTCTTTCTGAACATGTGGATCGGGGCTTTCAAGATCCTAAAACCTGCCTGAAAACCCCGGCGCCGGAAACCGGGCGCTGATCTTAGTATGTCCCGGTTTCATAAGGCTCCTTTTGGGAATGAACGGAAGAAAAGGAATTTGCCGCGTCTATTCTATTTCTGGAAAATATATGGAAATTTTCTTCGAATTCCATCTGCCAGAAAATCAGCTGTTTCATTGGTTCCAAAGGTACTGCTGTCGATCATAATGTTTTTAAATCTGGGGTCATTGGGAAGGAAACCGGCGTAGTGCATATGGTATTGATCCCGTGCCTGGTCAACAGACTGAATCATCCGTTTTGCCTCTGCTTCGCTTAGATTCAGCGTATTAACGCAGTTTTCCAGACGGGCTTCATAGGGAGCATAGATGTAAATATGGAGACTGTTGGGATTTTTTGCAAATATAAAATCAGAACAGCGTCCCACTATGATGCAGGATTCGCGTTCGGCCAGAAAACGCATGATATTTTTCTGTGCTTCAAATATTTTATTCTGCATAGCGCTCGTCTGAGTGCCCAGAGGATACATCATGCGCATGAAGCCGTTTCTGGTAGCTTTTTCAGCCTTTTCTTCCAATTGATCGATTTGGGATACCGGAAGACAAAGCTGTTCAGACGCCTGTTCGACAATGTCCCTGTCATAATATTGAATGTTCAGTTTTTCGCTTACCAGCTTTGCAATGGGACGTCCAAGACTTCCAAACTGGCGGGTAATGGTTATAATACATTTTTTTTCCTGTTCCATTTTTTATTCCCCTTCCTGTCAGAATATAAAACCCAGAATTAAAAAGCCTATTACGCTTACAGCAACTGCGATGAGCGAATAGGGGAGCTGAGACATTGCGTGGTCAAAGTTGTCCATTCCGCTTCCCTGTGAGGAAAGAACCATTGTATCAGAATAGAAGCAGGCATGGTTTCCGAATACGCAGCCGGAAAGGATAGCCGCCATGATCAGAACCGGGCTTGCTCCTGCAGAAGTGCCCATAGAAAGCAGGACAGGAGCAACCAGGGAACAAACACCCCAGGCATTTGCGATCATAAATGCCAGAACCGACACGATGATAAACGCGATCATGGGGAAGAGATGGGCAGAAAGAACAGGTCGGGTAATGGCAATAAAAAATTCGGTCATTTTCATCTCAGAAGCAATCTGCTGAAAGGTAAGGGCAGAAATAATCAACGTAACGATAGGAAGCATATCGCTGAAGCCGTTTAAAAAGCAGTCCCAGTATTCGCTGAAAGTTAAAACCTTTTTAACCAGATAAAAAACAAGGGTTGCAAGAAGGGTGACGACCTGCGCTACAACCAGATTGCCGGTTGCAACAGCAACTATAACCAGAACAGCCATAGGAACAATAAAATCCCAGATGTTTCCGTCCTCTCCGCTTTCTTCATTCAGATTGTATTTGCGGCTGGATTCACCATAAACCATCCCGGTTTTTTCCACGCGCTCATAGGCTTCCTTCATTTTTCCAAGCTTTGGGAAGAAACCGAATGAAAAAAGAAAAAGGATGATCAGCGTAACGATAGGATAGATACAGAAGGGAATGGCTTTTACATAAGCCTCAAGCCAGGTGGAGCAGCCCAGAGCCTGTACGCTGTCCTGAGAAAAAAAGATAGATCCAAAGTATACGGCCCAGGATGAAAAAGGGATCAGCACACAGACAGGAGAACCGGTACTGTCGATCAGGTAAGCCAGAGTTTCACGGGGGATTTTTCTCTTGTCATAAACCCCTTTCATGGCTGTGCCGATGGAAAGCACATTCAGATAATCGTCAATAAAAATAACAATTCCCAGAATTACCGTTGTTATAAGGGTTTTGCGCTCCGTATTGCACAGACGGGACACCAGCTTGGAAAAACCATAGTTTCCTTTTGACGCGGTGAGAAGTGCGATAATACTTCCGAACAATCCGCATACCAGAATAAGATAGGCCTCGCTGCTCATGACATTTTCCAGAATTGTAACCCATTGGGGCAGAAAATTCTGTCTGTATAAAAATACAGCGCCAGCAATAGAGCCTCCTATCAGGAAAGGTTCGCATTTTCTGGTAAGAATAGAACCGATTACAATGATGATTACAAGGAATACTGCGATCATACCTAAATTCATAAATTTGCCTCCTTTCAGGCAGAAGGTAAAAGAAGTTTGCACAGAATTGCATTCATAAAAGCCAGTTTTGTGTCAGCATCCTCAACAGATCGTCCGGTCAGCTCTTCAATCCGCTTTATCCGGTAATTGACGGTATTCCGGTGCATATGGAGTTCTTCCGATGTATGGAGCAGGCTGTTATTATTCCACAGATAGCTTTTCAGTGTTTGCAAGAGATCTGTGTGATTTTCTTTGTCATACTCCAGAATGGGATCCAGAGTGTGTTTTACAAAGTCTGCGGCAGGCTGGTTTCCGGGAAGGGAAAGAAACAGACGGTAGAGTTCGGTATCCTCGTAGAAAAGCAGACCTGCTTTATAATTCAAAAGTTCCATAAGCTGTATACACTGAGAAGCTTCCTCATAACTGTTATGAAGGGATTCCACACGATCGGATATGGAGCTGATCCCCATGCGGAGCATCCAGCCGGGGTGATTTTTTTCAGCATATTCAGAGATATTTTTGTGGACTTCCATAATGTGCGGATCCTTTTTCAGGGGGCTGCTGAAACATCCGATGCAGTTATTGCCGAACCGCGACAGGAGCACGGGAATTCCCTGCGCCTGAAAGCCGGACAAAAGAACTTCCATGATGTGGTCGCAGTCGCAGGTCTGAGAAGAAGCAGGACAGACAAGCTTAAGTATAAACACCTGCTGGAGACTCAGGATATCATACCCCTGTTCCTGGCATCGCCGGATAAAATGGTCTGGATTAATGGGATTTCCCAAAATAATATTGGCAAAAATTCCGCTGTCCATCCTCTCTCTTTGATCGTCATAGGCAATGGCATGGCCGATTTCTTCAAAGATATCAATAAGAGGAATGTCTCCGGATATGGAAAAAATGGGAAAATCATGCTGGTTGGCATACGAAAGTATGTTGTCGGGTATGGTTGATATATAATGTTCCCCTACTAAAAGAAGCATACCTGACATATGCAGTGAGATTGCTTTTTCCAATAGCCGGTACAGATTGAAATGAGGGTTTTTGATTACGGGAAGGCTTACGATCAGAAGCTCATTTCCATGAACCCATTTGGAAAAGTTCATATCTTCAGGCTTATACACCCATCGAATCAGGTTGTTCATACCTTCTTTGCCTGCCAGAGGGCGCGCCTTGGCCATGGAGGGAAGAAGGAGCAGATCTTTGCATCGAAACATTTATAAATCTCCTGCTATTTCATAAAATCATTTTGTATCTCATAGGAAACGGGAGCTTTTTTAAACAGGAATTCACCGTTCCTTATACTTGCAGAAACATCTGCCCGTTCACTGACAGCCTCAAATTCATTTTTTGCATCCAGAACAATAAAGTTTGCGGGCTTACCGGCTTCAATGCCGTATGAATTGGTAAGATTCATGGTTTTCGCGCCATTGACAGTGATCAGGTCAAGACAGCGGTCGATCTCTTCAAAGGACATCATCTGGGCAATATGGATTCCATTATCCAGAACATTCATCAGATTTCCATTTCCAAGAGGATACCAGGGATCCTGAATGGAGTCCTGGGCGAAGCACACGTTAATGCCATTTTCAAAGAGTTCTTTCACCCGTGTCAGTCCTCTGCGTTTGGGATAAGTATCCTGACGTCCTTGAAGGTATATGTTTTCCGTAGGGCAGGAGATAAAATTCAAGCCGGATTTTTTCAGGTTTTTCATCAGTTTAAAGGCATAACTGTTGTCGGCAGAGCCAAAAGAACATGTATGGCTGGCAGTTGTCTTTTTGCCGATCCCTTCCATAAGAACAAGGGCGTTGAGCAGTTCCAGAAAACGGCTTTGCACGTCATCGGTTTCATCACAGTGTACATCGATCATTCGGTCATACTTCAGCGCCAGATTTACAATACTGTGGATTGACTGTTCGCCGAACTCTCTGGCCAGTTCAAAATGGGGAATGCCGCCTACACAGTCAGCCCCCATCTTCAGGCCTTCTTCAACCAGTTCCTGTCCGCCTTTGTAGGCATACATACCCTCCTGGGGAAAAGAAACAATCTGAATCGTAACAAGATCTTTAAGCTCTTCCCGTAATTCCAGCATGGCCTTTAGAGAGGTAAGGGAGGGATCGGTTACATCGGCATGTGTACGGATAAACTGTACGCCGTGAGCCAGTTCTTTTTTTACTGCAATAATAGCCCGGGCTTTAATCTCATCTA
>NZ_JBBKBT010000016.1:0-64165 GCF_037890305.1 Enterocloster sp. HCN-30185 | reverse complement strand
GTGACTTTTCGTCCGCAACGGTTATTTATTATAACCGATTGTTTTTCGTTTGTCAACAACTTTTTTAAATTTATTTTGACATTTTTTAATGTCGTTTCTTTTGTGTTTCTGTCGTTCCCGACAGCGAAGATTATCTTACCAGATGTATCGCCAAATGTCAACAGTTTTTTTAAGTTTTTTCAAAATTCTTGTAACAGTTCAGCCATGCGAAGCTTCAGGCAGAAAAAAGCGTTGAAAGCTTGCTTTCATAAGAATTTTTCTGCCTGAAGCTTCATAGGACGGACGCCCGATGCTTCTTGTCCGCTGTAAGTGGGCAAGAAGATGCAATGCTGAACTGTTACAAAATTCTTTATCTTCAGATTATCATCCGGATATCCGGATATAAAACCTGCCGTTCCATTATAAATCAGTACAGATATCCTGCATAATCTGCAATGTTTTCGACATATATTTATTTTTATGTCTAATAAAATGAAAATCTCTGATTATATGAATATCCTCTACAGGCACTATAATCAAACTTCCCTCTACTGCTTCTTTTTCAATCATTCGTTTTGAAAATATTGCGATTCCTCTGCCATGTACTACTGCATTTTTTATTGCCTCCGTATTTGTACTGCAGAAAATTCGTTTCAGCCTAATTCCTTTTTGTTCTAAGAACTGCTCATACTGATTCCGCTCTGTACTTCCGCTTTCTCTGCTGACGTAGTTTTGTCCCTCTAACGCCTTTAGAGAAATACTTTCTTTCTTTGCAAACGGATGTGCTTTTCCGCACACAATGACAAGTTCATCTTTACACATGGGAGCCGCTATTAAATTTTCATCTGAAACAACTCCCTCAATCATACCAATATCAATCTGATTCGTTAATAATGCCTGCTCAATTTCCGATGAATTTGTAACCTTCACTTGAAATTCACATTTCGGAAGAACCCTTTCAGCCTTATCTAAAATACGGTTAATAAGACACGTCCCCACAGAAACACTGCAGCCTATTTGTATCTGTGTTTTTTCCACCGCCTGATTCATCACTTCTTCCATTTGTTTATAGGAATCTAAAATATGGCGTGAAAAGGAAAGCAACAGCTCTCCTTCTTTTGTCAGATATAATCTTTGCGAAAGACGTTCAAACAATTTCACGCCATAATGCTGCTCCAGCTCTGCGATAGCCTGACTGATATTCGGCTGAGAAAGATGCAGTGTTTTTGCGGCCTTATTCATCCCGCCTTCATCTACAACTGCAGTGAAAATCATTAAGTGTCGTAAGGTCATAAAAATCCTTTCCTTTTAAACAGCGCCTAATAATACATATATCAACGTACCTATCATACCACTTCCCAGAATAATTGCAATGGCGCTTGTTTTATACCTTCGCAGTATAAATAAGGAACCGGCGAAAATCGAAAATTCTATAAAACGAAAATTATTGAACTCAACATTATAAAGTTCTGCCTGAAAAAGCCCCAGCATTAAGATTGAAGCTCCGGCAGAAGCAATCAGCGCAACTACTGCCGGCCGCATGGAGCCTAACACAACCTGTACCCCGTCTACATTTCTATATTTATAATAAAAATGGGCTAATAGTAAGCAAATACAAAATGATGGAATGATACATCCAATCGTACACAGCAGCACACCCGGAATTCCTGCAATCCGCATACCTACAAAAGTTGCGGAATTGATGGAAATCGGACCCGGAGTCATTTCTGCAACTGTAATAAGATCTGAAAACTCACTTAAGGTCATCAATCCATAAATATTTACAATCTGCTCCTGAATCAACGGAATTGCAGCATAACCGCCTCCCACACTGAATAAACCAACCTGAATAAACGCAATAAACAGTTTAGCCAATAACATTTCTCATTTCTCCCTTTTTGTTTTTTGTTGTTTGAATCATCAGATCAATCAGTCCAATTCCAAGACATGTAAGAATGATAATCATAGCGCTGACATCCAATACATATGTTGCAATAAACGCAATCATCATCATGCCTATATACAGGCTGCGTCTTGTATGGACAACATTTGCCGCTAAGTTGATCACAACATCAAATATGACAGCTGCAACTCCGGCCCTCATGACCTGTAATGCAGTATTGATATATGGATTCGTACGAAATTGCTCATAGAATAAAGAAATAACAGAAATGATGATCATAGGCGGAAGGATGGTTCCTAAAATCGCTGTCAAAGAACCTATAATGCCTGCAATCCGATATCCGATTATGACAGATGCATTTACCGGCAAAGGACCGGGAGCGGATTGTGTAATTGCAGTTACATCTAACATCTCATCTTCTTCTAACCATTTTAATTCTTCAACATATCTTTTCTTCATTAAAGAAACAATAACAAATCCTCCGCCAAAGGTACATGCACTCAATGCAAACATTGACTTAAATAAAACCCACAGCTTACTGTAATCTTTTTTCATTATATTTCCTCCTTTTGTTTGACACTTGGATTGTATCATCGAATTAATTATATGTAAAATACATAGTTTTTATAAAACTTATATATAAAATATATAACTAGGAAATATGCTGTGTTTTTCTGTTCCATTTTAGTTCCGCCCACAAAAAAAGGAGCCGTGAAACCTTTGATTTTTCAGGTTTCACGGCTCCTTTTTATTTTATTCCCACTCGCCGAGTTAAATCCATTTCTAAACTTTTTTGTATAGCAGATTTGATTCGTCGTGGTTTTATTTGATACAGATTATCCTTATCCTAAGGTCTATTCGGACTTTTGCTATCAAAAATCTATCCAAGCCATCCTATCACGGGTTTTGCTTGAGATGCACGATTGGGTGGCTTAGGTGTATTATAGCACGATTCGACGTTTTCTTCAAATTATTTCTTGCCACTTCAGCAGTCACATCTATTCCTCACTGTTGTTTACGACCCAAATCTTTTTGAGTGGGATCAGTTCTTTGATTTCATCATCCATTTGATCGTAGTATCGCAGGAACTCCTCGATAATTTCTTTGTGGGTCCAAAGCCGGATTTCAAAGAACTGTTTAGCCGTCTCATTGATGACCGAAGATTTGAACCCACTCCATGACACTAACAGGCCATATTCGGCACCAAAGTTTTTCATCACGCCGCCCAATTGATCCAAAACAATCCGATCCACTGGCGCGTCTGTGGACTTAACCTGAACACAGATTTTGGGGCTTCCAAAACCAAGTGTGCCCGCTGAAGCCAGAATATCCACACCTTTATCCGGTCCGGCCGGGCTAACGTATGTAGTGAATCCCTTTGCCCGAAGAATGGCATCTACAATTTTTGCTAAACCATGCCCTTTAGTCTTTTGGATTATCAGGTTTGTGATAACCCCCAAGGCTTCATTTTCAATATCTCGTGCTTCTTCATCATCCTGTGGCTCTTGCGGAGTAATTTGGGGCGCTTTCTTTCCCTGCTTCTGGGCATGGATCACTGCTTTTATGCGATCTTCCTGCTTAATACGGCAAATGGTCATAAATGCCCCAAAGGAATATAAGATGTCCTGGTCAAAAGCTGTACGTGGGATATCACAGGCAAACCAGTCAACTTGATGCGCGTGATAATAAGGATTATCGTTATTAGGTAAGAATTCATAATCCCCCGTGATTTTGCCAAAATGAATCACAGGCTTAATCTTGCTGGGTAGGACAACGATCTCTCCCTTTTTCATCTCATGGGCAAACGGCCATACCTGGCTTGCCCAGTTCATCGCTGTTTTTACCTTTACATCTGGGTTATTGTCCACAAAGTATTGCTGTAAGTCCTGCTTGGTGTGGAACTGCATGATTGATTCGGTGAGATTGTCCCAGGTGCAATATACCCTATTATCTTCAAGAAATTTATTTTCAAACTCGCCATATCGTCCGGCGCGACATAACCACATCGGCATTATTTTTCCTCCCTATCGTTCATAGCCAAAATGTTGCGCTACGATCTAAAACTGTTTTGCGTTCTTTCCAATCAGGCATTAGCATGGCCAAAAAACTATAAAAATGCTTTGAATGATTTGGATGGATAAAATGACAGAACTCATGCATTACGACATATTCGATACAGTTTCGGGGGGCTTCCAATAAACGCTTGTTCAGTGTAATAACCCCTTTTTTTGCCAAGCAAGATCCCCACCGTGTCTCCATATCACGAATCCGTAATGTCGGCATAGGCACTCCATATTTTTGGAATACTGGATAGATTTCTGAAATAATCTCTCCAAAAACAGTTCGACATGCTGTTTGCCACCTCATTTTCCACAGCGACGCAGTCAATGGAAAGCATCGTCCCGTCCTCCATGTACATCTCCACGCAGGCAGTGTCCGGGTTGAACTCACAGGACAAAATCTTTCTCATAGTCGTTGCCTCCTAATGCTTAAATTTCGGTTAGTTTTTCGCAACGGCACAAGGCCCGTTTCGTTAATTTTAGAATCTGGCAAGCAATGCGTGTGGCTATCCACACACAAATCCGGCAAGCAATGCGAGTGTTAATACACACTCACATTTCCTGCCGTCTGCTTGTTGAGGGCAGCGCCCCCAAGCCCCTTGAACACAGAATTTCATTCTGTGGCTGCGCGTTCTGCGAACGCTTTGAAAGGGTACGCCAAAGCACCTTCCCTTTAAGATGCCCAGGAACAAATCGTTCCCCCCCCTTATTGCCTGATGGCTGCCGTAAAACACAGTAGCCATCGCTTGATGTGTAGGCAAAATGCCTACCTATCGTTCTCTTTTACTCCGCATCCTGTGTTCTGCTTTTTTGCATGGTGTGTCGTGAAACGCGACATACTATGGTGATTTTGGGGTACCCTAAAATGGGGTACCTTTTGGGATAATGGGGTGGCAAAACACCACCTCATCAGAGATGCTTTTTAGCGGAATTTCTTTGCCCAAACTGCCGTCAGCCATTCTTTTTGCCTGAAAAAAACAGGAGCGTGCCACGCTCCTGTCCTTACAAATATAGAGAAAACTTTTGTGCTAATCTCATCGGTGAAATTAGTCCAAACGGAAACTTATCTTACCACCGAAAATCCGGGAACACTCCACGCTTGTCCAGATACTTCTGCCGAACCTGCTCCCGTTCTTCTGCGGTGGGCGCAGTCTTATATTTTGCATATAGTTCATGCCGCACCATCGCATCCAACTTTTGCTCTAACCCCTGATGAATTTCCTCGGCATAATCATCGTCACAGGCCAGATGGTACTCCACCAAAGCTACAAAAAGATCATAGGGGATTTGTACACTTTTCATATTCATTTCCTTTCCGCGACGGTTGCGACGATAGCGACGGTGTTTTTGACGGTATCATTTTCACCGTCGCGACCGTCGCTATCGTCGCGCCCCTTATTCTCCGGTTACTTCACAGGCGGTTGGCTCTACCAGCATATAGGTCAATTTCACTTGACGACCGGAATGTTTGGCCTTATTTTCATAGCCAACATGATATTCCTCCAGCAGCCTGCCTGCCTTGACATTCAGGTACTTAGTGAGGGCGTTGGAGGCCATTCCCGTTTGGATGGCTTCAGCCAGTTCGGATGGAGAGCCGATCCACTCCCGGCACTCAAAGGAAACCAACTTTGCAACCGCATCCAGCACTGGGTCCGGCGGTTCTTTATACAGCTCGTTTTCCATGCGTTCCAGATTCCAAATCTGGATCTGCGGGTCCTTTTTCAAGTAGAGGATCTGATCCGGCTGATCCCGCCCCACAACTTTGATGGTAGCGTCCAGCTCCGTGCGTTTTTTCTTCTGCATCAGCAGCGAACCATCTGCACAGCCCAGCAGCCCGGTGGTGCCGGAAATCGTCTCAAAGGAATCGTCTGCCTGCTGCTTCCGGGTGTGATGGACGGCCAGAACACAGATACCGTGCTGATCAGCAAACTGCTTGATTCTGCCGATAATCTCATAGTCGCTGGCATAGTTGTACGCTTCGCCGCCTACCTCACGGATTTTCTGCATAGTATCAATGATGATGAGATTGGTGTCCGGGTGCTCCTGCACGAAATTCTTCAGCTGTTCATCCAACCCATTCCCAATCTTTCCGGCGGCGGTGGCGAAGTGGAGGTTGGGGGTATCGTTCACGCCGTACATCATAAACATCCGGCTCTGGATACGCTGAAAATCATCTTCCAGCGCAAGGTAAAGTACCGTCCCCTGATGGACTTTATATCCCCACAAATCCTGCCCGGTACTGACATGGTAGGCAATCTGAGCCACCAGGAAGGACTTGCCGATTTTGGGTGCGCCGGCAAGGATATATGCCCCTGCGTAAAGCAGGCCTTCCACCACCGGAGGCCTACTCTTATAGGTGGTTTGGAACAGCTCTGTCATGGTGAGTGTATGCAGGTATCGGGGATCTGTCATACGCTGTATCTTGCGGTACATTTCTTCCAGACTATCTTGGGAGTTTACAATTTCATCGTTGCTTTTTTGTCTGGAAGTGGGTATACTATTTTCAGAGTTTTTTGAGATTGACTGCCCATCATCTGCGCCAACAGATGAACCCTGGGCGGTCATTTTCTTTTTCTCATCGGTCATAGGCGAATTCCTCCTGCATCCCGTTCATAATGGTTGTGATCATTCGGATCGTGTCCAGCAGCTCGTCGTTCACGCCTTGCCCGGCTTCGATCCGGCGCAGCTCGTCCAGCACGGAAGACAACTGATCCCGCAAGGCTTTGTAAACCTTTGGGTTGCCCTGCACCACCACATCTCGTTCCAATAGCCGACGGATAATGTAATCCTGCTTGGTCAGGCCGGTGAGTTTCACCAGGGTTTCCAGTTGGAGATCCTCTTCCGCCGATACTCGAAAAGCCACCGTCTTGTTTCTCCAGCGGTTGTGGTTGTCATAGTTCTTCTTGGACATCGTCTTACACCCCCTTCTCATTTTTCAGTGAATCCAACTTGTCAGCCATCTCCACCTGTCGGGTTGGGAATAGATGGGCGTATCGGTAGGTGATGTCGATACTCTCATGCCCCACACGCTCTGCAATAGCCAGAGCAGTAAAGCCCATGTCGATCAACAAACTGATGTGGCTGTGCCTCAAATCGTGTATGCGAATCCTTTTCACCCCAGTTTGCTTACAGCCACGGTCCATTTCTCGGTGGAGATAGCTTTTGCTGATGGGGAACATCCGGCTATCCGGCTCCACTCCATAGAGCTGCTTGAGGTAGTCCTGGAGTTCATCACAGAGGAACTGCGGCATCTGGATCACGCGATTACTCTTGGGTGTTTTAGGCGTAGTGATCACATCCTGCTTATTGAGCCGCTGGTAAGACTTATTGATGGAAACGGTGCGCTTTTCAAAGTCAAAATCTGCTGGGGTCAGGGCCAGCAGCTCTCCCTCACGGACACCGCACCAGTACAATACCTCGAAGGCGTAGAAGGACAACGGCTTGTCCATCATGGCCTCAGAAAAGCGGGTGTACTCCTCTCGGGTCCAGAACAGCATCTCCTTTCGTTCCTCCGTCCCCATGTTGCCCGCCTGCCGGGCTGGGTTGATATTTAGACCGTAAAATCGTGCAGCATGGTTGAAAATGGCGCTAAGTTGATTGTGAACTGTCTTCAGGTAAGTTTTCGACAGAGGTTTGCCGTGGCAGTCCCTCAACTCCCGAATTTCATTTTGCCAACGGATAATGTCCTTTGCCGTGATCTCCGAAAGTTTTCGATTCGCAAAATAGGGGAGGATCTTTTTCTTGATGATACTCTCCTTGGTAAGCCAGGTATTGAGTTTCAGCTTGGGTTTAATGTCCTTCTCGTAGAGAGCAACAAAACTCTCAAAGGTCATGTTCACATCAGCCTGTTTTTCCATCAGGAACTCCCGTTCCCATTCCAACGCTTCTCGCTTGGTGGCAAAGCCGCGCTTGAGCTTCTGCTGGCGTTCACCCTTCCAATCGGTGTAGCGAAATTGAACATACCAGGTGCCATTGTCCTTATTTTTGAACGCTGCCATAATTATTTCTCCTTCCTTTCTGTCTCAGATCTTGTACCATAGAATTTCTCGTGGAAAAACTTTCGGTCAATTCGCCCGGCAATGGTGATGCAGCCGGTTTTAGCCAGTTCCTCATTCATCTGTCGAATGATCCTATAGGCAAAGGGAATGGAGATCCCCAACTCCTCTGCCACTTCGTTGACACGCATAAAAATCTGATTAGCCATAATAAATACCTTCCTTTCTTTGTTGATCGTTTCTGCCTGCTAATTTTGCTTTTCATAAAGACCTCCTTACTCTCTACTGCCACTTTTTCTCGGTTTCGCAACCAAAAATCTGATGGTCCATTTGATTCTCTATATTATCTAAACTTATTAGCTTAGTGTTTTTATAATACTATACATATAAGTTTAGTTCAAGTGTTTTGAAAGAAATATTATTAAATAAATTTGCTTAGATTATCTTGACAAAACTAAACAAATATGCTATGTTTCAAATAAGGACAATCATAGATTGGAGTTGATGATATGGCGATTGGTGAACGAATTCACTTTTTCCGTCTCCTGCGGGGGATGACACAAAAATATCTTGGCATGTCACTGGGCTTCCCGGAGAAGTCTGCTGATGTGCGCCTTGCACAGTACGAAACAGGATCAAGAACCCCTAAGGCAGACCTGACAACTGCTCTGGCTGAGGTGCTGGATGTCTCGCCTCATGCACTCTCTGTCCCGGATATAGACTCCTATGTAGGGCTGATGCACACCTTGTTCACCCTTGAGGATAACTATGGGCTCAAGATCGGTGAGATGGACGGAGAGGTCTGCTTGAAGGTCGATGTTCGGAAGAACAAGGACGCCGCCCAACTGCACGAGATGCTATGGACCTGGTGGGAACAGGCCGCCAAGTTGGAGGCCGGAGAGATCTCTCAGGAGGAGTACGACAGCTGGCGCTACCATTACCCGGAGTACGACAGCAGCCAGATCCGCGCCAAGGTGCCGCCGGAGGATCTGATCTAACCCCCTCACTTGTAGGCCACGGGAAAGGTCATTTGTTGCACAAAATCAGAAAATTCAGATAAATGAGAGCAAAATAAAAAAGGTCTAACTGATCAACAAAAATCAGTTAGACCTTTTACTTATGAATAAAAAGATGAGGATTTTTAGGCTACTCGCAAGCCACCCGATTTTTCTTTTCAAACTCAATAAATCGGGATTTGACGAGTGCTATCAATCTGCTATCAAATGGGGAATTTGAAAATCAAAAACCCAGTGTTTATGCGCCTTTGCGGGCCCTCATATCCACTTTTTGCTTATTCCCACTCAATCGTAGCCGTAGGCTTCGGGCTCAAATCATAGCAGACACGGTTTACATTTTTCACTTCTTTCAAAATGCGGTCTGTAATCTTTAAGAGCACCGGCCACTCCAGCTGCTCGATAGTAGCGCTCATGGCGTCTATGGTGTTGACAGCACGGATGATCACAGGATACTCGAAGCTTCTTGCATTGTCGCGGACTCCGACAGACTTGAAATCCGGCACTACGGTAAAGTACTGCCATACCTTCTTGTCCAGTCCGGCATTGTGGAATTCTTCACGTAAAATAGCGTCGGATTCTCGGACAGCCTCCAGACGTTCTCTTGTAATTGCTCCCAGACAGCGTACACCCAGACCAGGACCCGGGAATGGCTGACGGAACACCATCTCATCAGGAAGTCCCAGCTCCAGACCACACTGACGAACCTCGTCCTTAAAAAGCTGGCGCAGAGGCTCAACCAGCTTAAACTGCAGATCCTCCGGGAGTCCTCCTACGTTGTGGTGGGACTTTACAACCTTGGCAGTCTTGGTTCCGCTCTCTACGATATCCGGGTAAATGGTTCCCTGACCCAGAAATTCGATTCCCTCCAGCTTTCTTGCTTCTTCCTCAAAAATACGGATAAACTCGGCGCCGATGATCTTTCTCTTCTGTTCCGGATCGGCTACGCCCTCCAGCTTTGTGAGATAACGCTCTGTCGCATCTACATAGATCAGGTTTGCATCCATCTGATTTTTAAATACCTCGATCACACTCTCTGACTCGCCTTTTCTCATCAGGCCGTGATTTACATGCACGCAGACAAGCTGCTTGCCGATAGCTCTGATCAAAAGAGCTGCCACAACAGAACTGTCAACACCGCCTGAAAGAGCTAAAAGAACCTTCTTGTCACCTACCTGACGGCGGATCAATTCAATCTGATCCTCTACGAAGTTCTTCATATTCCAATTTGCCTCTGCATGACAGGTATCAAACACAAAGGCCCTCAGGTGAGGAAGAGCTTCTTCCCAGGTGCCATAAGCTTCCTGACACTTTGCAGGCTCATGGTCAATGGACATAACCGGATAACCGGCGCTGTAGATTTCCTCATTTACATCAATGCGTACGCCGTCTACAATATGGTTTGGTCCTCCGTAGATCACAACACCTTTTACATTTGGAAGTGCCTTTAACTCTTCTGCCGTAATGTCATGGGGATAAATCTCGCTGTATACACCCATGGCACGAATTTCTCTGGCAAGCACAGTATTCTCTGTACTTCCCAGATCCAAAATGACAATCATGTCCTGTTTCATAAATCTTCCTCCTGTGTCATCACATGATTTAAAATTTCTATAACTACAGCATACAGGATTCCATGCTGTTATACAAGTAAAACTTTGACGAAATACGCAAATAATGCTTCTCTGTTTTTCACAAGATGCCTGCTACAGGCTGCAGTCTAAGGTAAACCAGAACTCTACGCCTTCCTCTGCATTTCTGACCCCGCAGGCCTTATGGTGGGAATCCATAATGGCTTTCACAATGGAAAGGCCAATGCCGCTCCCTCCATATTCTCTGGTATGGGCTTTATCAACCTTATAAAATTTCGTCCAGAGCTTATCCAGATCCTCCTCTGGAATGTGGTTTCCTGTATTAAAGACAAAGACAGTCACTTCATTTTCATGCTTTTCCAAACGGATTTTTATCTTTCGTTTTCCATTCAAATGATTCATGGCATTATTCAGATAATTGGTTATGACTTCTTCAATCTTAAATTCATCCGCCCATACCATCACCGGCCCTGAAGGCTCAAACTCCACCTCTGCCTCTTTTTGCTGAAGCAGAATGGATGCGGAGGAAAGCACTCCATGAATCAGCCCTGTAAGGTCAAACTGCTCGATGACGGGCTTGTCATTTCCAAACTCCAGGGCGGTCAGGGTAAGAAGCTGCTTTACCATCTTGTTCATTTTCCCGGCCTCATCCATGATCACCTCGCAGTAATAATCACGACTCTCCGGGTCCTCTGCCATGCCTTCTGTAAGGCCCTCCGCATATCCCTGAATCAATGCAATAGGCGTCTTAAGCTCATGGGATACATTGGCAATAAAATCCCTGCGTGCCTCGTCAATCCGTATCTTTTCCTCAATGTCCTGCTGAAGCTCATTATTGGCTGTTTTTAAAGCCCCTATGGTTTCCTTCAGCTTTTCCGAAAGGGTATTCATACTCCGGCCCAGCACACCGATCTCATCCTGAGAATCCGCCGTATATCTGGCATCAAAATCCAGCTCGGACATCCGTTCAGATAAGGCTGCAAGGGACAAAATAGGCGAAGTAATCCTTTTTCCCGCAAAATACATAAATACGGCTCCCAGCACAAGGGCTGCGCTTCCCACATAGATCATAAAACGATTCGACAGGGCCACACTCTCATGGATACTGGCAATAGGCATGGACATAATAAAAATGGTTCTGTTGTCATCAAAAAAGCCCCAGTTCTGCAGATAATATCCATTGTTATGTTTATCATATCTTTTTTCTATTTTATAATTTTCCTCAGAAATAATGGCTTCTGTATCCGGCATTGATCTGCCTAAAATATACTGACGGACCAGATCGGATAAAAGCCGGTTATCCCAGAATGTGGGAAAGGTACGGTCATTTAAGCTGTCAATCAGCACCACCGTTGTATTGTACTGTTCATTCATAACACGCAGCATCCGGCTTACCTCGGTCTGTTCTCCGTCCTTGGAATAGAAACTTGGCAGGTCATCAATAATATTTCTCCCTTCCAGCGCCTGCTCTACCGCACAGTCATTGAGCTGTTCATAGGCATCCTGAAGGATTTTCACCTTATCATTGATATAGTACTGCTCCAGAAAAAAGCTGTTGATCACCCAGATTGCAAGCAGGACGGCTGCCAGCATCCCGATAAACAGCGTCGTAAAACGAAAACGGATGGAACGCTTCATTGTCCGCTCACCTCAAATTTATATCCCATTCCCCAGATGGTCTTGATATAATCGCCTTTATCGCCCATCTTGCTGCGAAGCTTTTTCACATGGGTATCAATGGTTCTGGCATCACCAAAATAGTCATAATTCCACACATTATTTAAAATCTTCTCTCTGGAAAGAGCAATTCCCTGATTTTCTACAAAATAGGAAAGAAGCTCAAACTCCTTAAAGCTTAACTCCACCTCTTTGCCGTCTATCGTTACTTGATGGGCCGCCTTATCAATCAGAATACCTCCAACGCTTAAAGCATCTCCTCCGGAGGCATTGGATCTGCGCAGAATCGCCTCCACGCGGGCCACCAGGATTTTAGGACTGAATGGCTTTGAAATGTATTCGTCCACGCCCAGAGAAAAGCCCTGAAGCTCATCCCGTTCCTCGCTTCTGGCTGTGAGCATGATAACCGGAACCTGGGAATATTTGCGTATGGTCTTTAATACCTCCCAGCCGTCCATTTTCGGCATCATTACATCTAAAAGCACCAAAGCAATATCCTTCTGGGCAAAAAATTTATCAACGGCCTCTTCCCCGTCTCCTGCTTCTTCCACATAAAACCCCTTGTTCGCAAGAAAGTCTTTTACAAGCTTGCGCATTCTGGCCTCGTCATCTACTACCAGTATTTTTAATCCGTTCATGGCCGGCTCCTCCTGTTTCCATATCTGATGATGATACCATTTTAGCAGAAAAAACAGGGCATTTCTACGTTTTCACATAAGTTTCACAGGTTCAGACAGCCATTTTCCTCATCACCATAACAAAAAAGACTGTCCGGCCGTTTTGTTCAGCCAGGACAGTCTTTTAAATCCGTTGCTATGAAACTTTAACTTCAGGAAAGGAGCCTATTCTACCTCGTCCTCTCCTACCAGCTCATCGTACTCCTGATCGTCTAACATCTCGTCAAAAGCATCTGCTACGATCTCGTACTCATCATCGTCCTCGATGTTGTCCAGAACAGGAGTTCCGTCCTCTGTCTCGCTGTAGCGGTACAGGTATACTTCGCCTTCCTCAGAGTCCTCTCCCTCCATAGGAAGAAGAGCAATATAATCCCTCTCGCCTGCTGTAAAAATTGTAAGAACGACACATTCCACCTCGGTGTCATCATCCAGGGTAAGGGTAACTGTCATTTCCTCTTCTTCATTTAAATTCTTCTCGTCTGCCATATTGGGTTTCCTTTCTCAGATATGATCTGTTTACCACTTACAATGTATCAGAGTCTGGAAAAAATTGCAAGAGGTTCTTAAGCGGAGAGCGCGCATTTTACAGCGCTCTTTTGTGTTTGGTGATCAGAGTTTCGGTTTCCGGCTATAAGAAAACCTAAGGGGCTAAAATTTTTCTAAAAGCAAGAGCCATATCGAAAACTCGCTGCGCTCAGACAAGTTTGATATGGCTCTTAACGAAAAATTCGATCCCCAAAGGTTTTCTAACAGCCTCCAAAGTCACCCTGAGCACCAGACACAAAGGCACACTAAAATGCGCGCTCTACGGTTCCTAATATTCTATCCCCTCCCGCGCCCCGATTCCTCTTTCATAGGGGTGGCGACGCAGGGCCATTTCTGTTACATAGTCGGCTGCATTTAAAAGTGCTTCTGAGGGGCCGCGTCCTGTGAGGATGACCTCCAAAGAAGCTGGACGGGTTCTTAAAAGCTCCAAGAGGCGTTCTTCGCAGATAAAGCCCTGGCGGCAGGCGCCGATGGCTTCGTCCATTACCAGAAGGTCAAAGGCAGGTATTCCGTTTTCATCCGTTTCCAGGGCCATTTTCCAGGCTTTTTCCATCTGTTCGGAATAATAGACAGCCGCTTTCTCTTTCTGCTCCGGCGTCATGTTCCATGAAAAACCGAAGGAGCGCACACAGGGAAGCACATGGATTTCGGGAATGTTCTGAAGGGCATTTACCTCCCCGGAGTCATCTGTCTTTAACAGGCGCAGCACCAGTACGCGAAAGCCTCTGCCCGCAGCCCGGATGGCGGCTCCTATGGCGGCTGTGGTCTTTCCTTTTCCATCGCCGCAGTAAATATGGATCAAACCGGTTCTCTCATTTTTATTTTCCATTCAAATCCTCGTTTCTGGTTTCTTTCCTTCTCCGCTTCCCGTCTCGTCTCAGAATGTGTATCCAGAAGCCCTGTTTCCTCCACAAACCGCGATACAGTCTGCTTTTTATGAAACCTCTCGTTTACATAAAAGATATGAAGCCGGTCCTTTGCACGGGTCATAGCTACATAGAACATTCTCCGTTCTTCTTCCAGATCCGCATCCAGCACTGCCTTGTGATGGGGCGTAACGCCTTCATTTGCGTCCAGAATATACACAACCTTAAATTCCAGTCCCTTAGAGCTGTGCATAGTCATTAGGCTGACTCCCTCGCCCCTGGCTTCTCGGTCTGCTGCCTGACGGAGCAGCTCTTCTTTATATTCTTCCATGTGAGCAGACCAGGCGTCCCATGTCTTAAAGCCTCCGGCGCTTTCCTGAAGGGCGTCCAGCACTTCAAAGAATTCCTCTGGTTTTAACCGCCGCTCCTGAGCATATTCACGGATATAATCATCGTATCCAATGGCCTTGCGTATATAGTTTACCGCACCGGCCGGCGCCATATCCGCAAGCATGGAAAGATCGTATTCCAGCTGTTCAATCCGGTCCAGCATCCAGTTTTTATCCTGATAAAAAGATTTTACCTGCTCCCAGCTGATCCTGCTGCCTTCCAGCGCATCCCTGCTGATATACCGGGCCGGGCGGTTGATAAAGGTCATCACGTTGGCACGGCTCAAATCGCCCCTGGCTGCTTTTATGTAGGAAAACAGGTTCTTTGCAATCCAGTGTTCGTAGAGATTGGGGACTGTATCCCGCATATGAAAAGGGATATTGTACTCCATGAGCTTTTCGATCAGAAGTCTTGGCCCCAGGTTGGTGCGGTACAAAACGGCAATCTCTTCGTATGGAATCCCCATTTGGGCATAGTCCCGCAGCTGGGACACGATTGCCAGCGTTTCATTTACCGGATCCGGCCACAGACAGATGTCCACCGGCCGCCCTGTTCCTCTGAGCGCGCAGATTTCCTTTGGAAAACGGGTCTTATTATTGCTGATAACCTTTCCGGCGCTTTCCGTAATCGTGCTGACTGAGCGGTAATTGATATCTAAAAGGATCCGCTCCGCTTCGGGATAATCCTTCTCAAAGCCCAGCATCAGCTCCGGCCTTGCACCCCTGAAGCGGTAGATCGACTGATCGTCATCTCCTACAATAAAGAGGTTATTCTGAGGAAGAGCCAGCATTTTTACGATTTCGTACTGAACGCGGTTGATGTCCTGAAACTCATCAATGAGAATATACTGATACTTCTTCTGCCAGGCAGTAAGGATATCCGGCCGGGCCTTAAAAAGCTCATAGCACATGGACAGCATATCGTCAAAATCCAGGAGCTTTTCCCGCCGCATCTGATCCTCATAGCCCTCATACAGTGCCTTAAAAACCTCTTCGGAACAGCTTTTGGGATAATAATGCGCAAGAGGCATCATTTCTCCCTTTACCATGCTGATCTCGCTTAAAACGGATGCCGTAAATTCTGCCGGATCCTCCAGATCCAACTGCATACGCTCTGCCTGCTCTCTGATAAAACGGATCCTCTGCTCTTCCCTTACGATATTTGAAGCCTGATACCCGTAAGCCAGCTTTAAAATCAGGAAAAACACGGAATGAAAGGTGCCAAAGGCCACTCTGGAACCCTGGCCCGTCATTTTCTCATACCGTTCCTTCATTTCTCTAGCGGCTGCCCTGGTAAAGGTAATCACCAGAATGCTCCCAGCCTGGACACCGTATTTTTCCGTTAAATAACGGACCCGGTTGGTGATGACCGTAGTCTTCCCCGAACCGGGTCCTGCAAGTACAAGAGCCGGTCCGTCTTTGTGGCGGATGGCCCTTTTCTGTGCTTCGCTGAATGACATTTTATGCCTCCAGCAGTTCAATGCCCCTGCGGATGCGGGCTAATGACTCCTCTTTGCCAAGAACCTCCATAATCTCGGTGGCTCCTGCAGGCGTCATCTGCTTTCCGGATACAGCAGTGCGGATAGGCCACATAACAAAACCTGTCTTTACGCCTGCATCGCTGACATATTTGGACAAAAGCTCGTAAAGCCCGTCATTGGAGTAATCCTCCTGTGCCTCTAAAAGGGGAAGAACATCCTTTAATACCTGAAGGGATGTTTCGCTGTTTGTCTTCATCTTCTTATGAGTATACATAGCTGTGTCATACTCAGGAAGAGTTTCAAAGAAATCAATATGGCCTTCGATATCGGGGAATACCTCGATTCTTGTCTTTACCATGGCAGCGATCTTTTTCAGATCCAGATCCTTTTTGATCACTCTGCGGATATAGGGCTCTGCCATCTCATAGAAACGGTCAAAGTCCATGGACTTAATGTATTCGCCGTTCATCCAGCGCAGCTTTGTCATATCAAATACAGCCGGTGACTTGCTCATACGGCGGTAATCGAACTCCCGGATCATATCCTCCAGGGAGAAAATCTCCTGATTTCCCTCAGGGGACCAGCCAAGCAGAGCTACATAGTTTACCACAGCCTCTGATACAAAGCCCTGATCGATGAGATCCTCAAAGGAGGAATGGCCGCTGCGCTTGCTGAGTTTATGATGGTTCTCATCCGTGATCAACGGACAGTGAACGTATACCGGAACCTCCCAGCCAAAAGCGTCATAGAGACGATTGTACTTTGGTGAGGAGGAAAGGTACTCATTTCCGCGGACTACATGGGTAATTCCCATCAGATGATCGTCTACTACATTGGCAAAATTGTAGGTGGGATAGCCGTCGGACTTGATCAAAACCATATCATCCAGCTCTGAGTTATCTACAGTAATATCTCCGTAAATCTCATCATGGAAGGTGGTTGTTCCTGTGGTAGGATTGTTCTGGCGGATTACAAATGGCTTTCCGGCTGCCAGATTGGCCTCGATCTCCTCTTTGGACAGGTGAAGGCAATGCTTGTCATAAGACATGATCTCCTCGCCGTTTACATTCGTTCTCAGAGATTCCAGACGCTCCGGAGTACAGAAGCAGTAATAAGCCTCTCCCTTTTCAACCAGCTTCTTTGCATACTCCATATAGATGCCGGAGGCCTGGCGCTCACTCTGTACATAAGGGCCGCAGCCGCCGTCCTTGTCGGGACCTTCATCGTGGATCAGGCCGGTTTCTGCCATGGTGCGGTAGATAATGTCTACAGCTCCTTCTACATAGCGTTCCTGGTCTGTATCTTCAATTCTTAAAAGAAAATCTCCGCCCTCATGCTTTGCGATCAGATAGGCGTAAAGCGCTGTTCTCAAATTTCCTACATGCATACGGCCTGTAGGGCTGGGTGCATACCTTGTTCTTACTTTCATGGTCTGTTCCTCCCGTTATTTTATTAGCAATCATTCATTTTTCTGCAAAAGGCAATGCCTCCGGGAAGCACTGCCTTTTTACGGTCCATCTTTATTCTGCCAGATCGCTTGGTCTCATGGTCAGGTTAATACGGCCCATTTTATCTACTTCTGTTACCTTTACAGTAACCTCGTCTCCGATATTTACCACATCTTCAACCTTGCCCACTCTCTTATCGGACAGCTTGGAAATGTGCACCATACCGTCCTTATTGGGAGCCAGCTGTACAAAGGCGCCGAAGTTCATGATGCGTACAACCTTGCCTGTAAATACCATACCGGCCTCAATGTCCGTTACAATGCTGGTGATGATAGCAATGGCACGGTCGATCATAGCCTCATCCGTACCGCATACATTTACAGAACCCTCATCGGAAATGTCAATCTTAACGCCGGTTTCCTCGATGATCTTGTTGATTACCTTGCCCTGCTTTCCTACCACATCACCGATCTTCTGAGGATCAATGGTGATCTGCTTGATCTTTGGAGCATATGGGCTTAAATGCTTTCTCGGCTCAGAAATCACAGGCTTCATCACTTCCTCCAGAATGTACATTCTGGCCTGTCTTGTTCTGGCAATGGCCTCCTCGATAATGGGGCGTGTAAGGCCGTGGATCTTAATATCCATCTGGATGGCTGTGATACCGTTCTTTGTACCGCCTACCTTAAAGTCCATATCGCCGAAGAAGTCCTCCAGACCCTGGATATCGGTGAGAACGATATAATCATCATCGGTCTCGCCTGTTACCAGACCGCAGGAAATACCCGCTACCATCTCCTTAATCGGTACGCCTGCTGCCATTAAGGACAGAGTAGACGCACAGATACTTGCCTGAGAGGTGGAACCATTGGACTCCATGGTCTCAGATACGGTACGGATCGCATATGGGAACTCTTCCTCGCTTGGAAGCACAGGAACCAGTGCCTTCTCAGCCAGAGCGCCGTGTCCGATTTCTCTTCTGCCCGGTCCTCTGCTTGGCTTTGTCTCACCTACAGAAAAGGAGGGGAAGTTATAATGATGCATATAACGCTTGCTTGTCTCATTTACATCCATGCCGTCAATCTTCTGAGCCTCAGATAAAGGCGCCAGGGTGCAGGCATTTAAGATTTGAGTCTGACCGCGGGTGAACATACCGGAACCGTGTACTCTGGGCAGAAGATCGATCTCAGCTGCCAGCGGACGGATCTGATCGATGGCACGGCCGTCGGGACGCTTGTGATCCTTTAAGATCATCTTGCGGACGGTCTTTTTCTCATACTGGTAAATGGCGTCTCCTACTAAAGGCAGCCACTCTTCATTTTCTGCAAATGCCTCTTCCAGACGGGCTGTGATGGCATCCATGTTCTTGTCACGGGTCTGCTTGTCATCCGTAAATACAGCCTCTTCCATCTCCTGAGGCGGAACCAGCTCGCGGATGGCAGCAAAAAGCTCCTCCGGTACGGCACAGCTCTCGTATGTGTGCTTTTCCTTTCCGCACTCTGCCACAATGGTATCAATAAAGCGGATAATCTCCTGATTTACCTCATGGGCCTTGAAAATAGCGTCGATCACTGTCTGCTCGGGAACCTCATTGGCGCCGGCCTCGATCATGATCACCTTTTCTCTGGTAGATGCTACGGTCAGAGCCAGGTCGGATACGCGCTTCTGGTCAGCAGTTGGGTTAATGATAAATTCGCCGTCGATCAAGCCTACCTGAGTCGTTGCGCAGGGGCCGTCAAAGGGAATATCGGAAATGCTGGTTGCAATGGCAGAACCCAGCATGGCAGTCAGCTCAGGGCTGCACTCCGGATCTACAGACATAACTACGTTGTCCAGAGTTACGTCATTGCGGTAGTCCTTCGGAAACAGAGGGCGCATGGGGCGGTCGATCACACGGGAGGTCAGAATGGCATTTTCAGAAGCCTTTCCCTCTCTCTTATTAAATCCACCCGGAATTTTGCCTACTGCGTAAAGCTTCTCCTCATATTCTACGCTTAAAGGGAAGAAATCAATGCCCTCTCTGGGCTTTGAGGATGCAGTTGCGGTAGAAAGAACAACGGTATCGCCGTAATGCATAAATGCAGCGCCGTTTGCCTGAGCTGCTACTCTGCCGATCTCTACGGTCAGCTTACGGCCAGCCAGATCCATACTGAAACTTTTAAACATGGTTTGTCTCCTTTTCTTTTTTAATGCCAACGCCAGGTCTTATCACAGGTGCAGAAAGACGCCGAAACTACTGATCTGGGCCAAAGAATCCTTTGGAACACATCAGCAATCCCGGAGTGAACCTTCTGCGTCCAATCCTGTTTTCTGGTGTAAAACAGGGTGGAACTTGCGCTCCACCCTGATGTTTCATGAATTACTTTCTGATGCCCAGCTTCTCGATCAGTGCACGATAGCCTTCCAGATCTGTCTTCTTTAAGTAGTCCAGAAGACCTCTTCTCTGACCAACCATCATCAGCAGACCGCGTCTGGAATGATGATCCTTTGGATTCTGCTGCAGATGTGCTGTCAGCTCTGTGATTCTCTCTGTGAGGATAGCGATCTGAACCTCTGGTGAACCTGTGTCTCCAGCCTTACGGCCGTACTCTGCGATAATCTGTGCCTTCTTTTCCTTAGAAATCATGGTAATTTCCTCCTGTTAAAATAATTTTACTGAATCTAACCGTAAACCAGGCTGCCGGCTGGAGTCACCGGACAACGGGGCATCGGCGTCTGTTCATACCGATTTAGTATAGCATAGGGTGCGGGGATTGTAAACTCTTTTTATTTGAATTTTTTCTCAAAAAATCCCGCCGCAGCCTCCTTATCCCGGCTGATCTGCTCCTTTAGTTCTTCCAGAGAATCAAATTTTCGTTCTCCTCTGATAAAATCCAAAAGCTGCACTTCTATGGTGCTTCCGTAAATATCCCGGTCCAGACCCATGATATATGTCTCGGCTCCGGGGGGATTGTTGCCCTCTACCGTGGGCTTTTTCCCAATATTTGTAACTCCCTGATAATAGACACCATCAACCAGAACTCTCGAAACGTAAACGCCGTACCTGGGAAGGCGCTTAATGGCGGGAGGGATCAGATTGGCGGTTGGAAATCCCAGAACCGCGCCTCCGATATGATTCCCGTGAACCACCTTCCCATGGATGGCATAGGGTTCTCCCAAAAGCTCATTGGCCTTGGCTACGTTTCCGCAGGCCAGCTCCTCCCGGATGTAGGTGCTGCTTATATCCCTGTGCCGGTCTTCATCCTGCTCTTTTTCAATGACATAAAGGCTGTAGCCGCAGGAGGCTGCCAGCTTTCTTAAAAGCTCTGCATTCCCTGCTCCCTGATAGCCGAAGCTGCAGTCCGGGCCTACTACAATGGCAGCCGCCTTCATCCGGCCGGACAGGATCTGAACAACAAAATCCTCCGGGGCCATTCGCCGCACCTGATCGTCAAATGGATATTCCACCAGATAATCAATATCCATCTTTTCCATGTTTCGTCGGCGCTCCAGGCTGGTAGTGATCACCGTTTCCGGCTCTCCCTTCATCACAACTGCAGGTGCAATGGAAAAAGTGAAAATGGCTGTAGCCCAGCCTGTTTTGCCTTTTAAATCCTTCATGGCACGCAGAAGCTTCTGATGGCCCCGGTGCCTGCCGTCAAATTTCCCCAGTGTTACGATGGTAGGTTCTGTGATCTGAAACTCTGTGGTATCTGCGATGTATTTCATGGTCTGGCTGCCCCCTTAAAGGTATCCGGATCCAGGTCAAACATTTTCCAGGGCTTCCACCAATGTTTTTCTTCCTGATACTGATAAACTCCCTTGAATCTGCCTTCGCTGTTGTAAAACCGGAACCGATCCCCATCTTCCCAGATTTCCGGCGCGCCGTCTCTTAAAAGATCCAGCTGCTGCCTAAAGCAGGGATTTCCATTTTTGAGATTTTTATCTCCTTCCGGCAGAGTATAGACCGCCGGATAAGTCTCCAGCGCCTCCTCCACCGTATAAATTTTCTCCTCAAGGCCATCCATGTCTCTCAGCTGTTCGATCTCATCCAGCTTCAGACTGTCCTCCACTAAAAAACGATCCACTCTTGTCCTGAGAAGATGCTCCATACATCCCCCTGTGCCCAGTTCTCTTCCGATATCGTCGCACAAGGTCCGTATGTAGGTGCCTTTGGAGCAGGTAACCCGGATGGATACTCTGGGAAGCTCCATATTTAAGATGGAAATCTCCAGAATCTGTACTCTTCTGGCCTTCCGCTCCACTTCCTTTCCTGCACGGGCCAGGTCGCAGAGCTTTTTCCCGTCCACCTTTAAGGCGGAATACATGGGGGGGATCTGGTCATAATCTCCCTTAAATCCCAGAATCACTTTCTCTGCCGTCTCCGGATCCAGAGCCAGGGCTTTTTCCCGGTTCTCTGTAAGGATCGTTCCTGTAGTATCCTGCGTATCTGTGGAGCAGCCTAAAAGAAGCACTGCCTCGTAGGTCTTTGTCCGGTCTGCCAGCATATCGCACAGTCTTGTGCCCATTCCTAAACATACCGGAAGCACACCTTCTGCCGCCGGATCCAGCGTTCCGGTGTGGCCGATTTTTTTCTGCTTTAAAATCCCTCTGAGCCGGGCCACCACATCGTGGGATGTGTAGCCCGGCTCCTTATATACATTGATAATCCCGTGGTACATTTATTCCTCCTGAGGGCCGGCTGCATCTAACTGCTTGGCGATGTGGAGCGACAGATTATTGACTACGTCATGGATTCTTCCAGACATGGTACAGCCCGCTGCACGCACATGGCCGCCGCCGCCGAAGTAGGATGCGATCCTGCTTACATCTACCGCATTCTGGGAACGGAGGCTTACCTTAAATTCCTGAGGGCCGGTCTGGTACATGAAAATGGCTACCTCCACGCCTTCGGTAAGACGCAGCTGGTCAATAATGCCGTCCATATCCTTTCCATTTACCCCATAAAACTCCATTTCCGACTGACGCAGAGCACTGAAAATGCATTTTCCGTCCAAAAAGGTAATGCTTTCCAGAAGAGCACGGCCCAGAATCTGGTTCTGGACATAGGTCTTTTTATAAAAGCTGTTATCGATAATAGAGCCGAAGTCAATCCCTTTTGCCATCAGCTTTCCCGCGATTTCCATGGTACGGGCGCTGGTACAGGAGTATTTAAATACTCCTGTATCATGGATCAGGCCTGTATACAGGCACTCGGCCGCAGCTTTATCAATCTTTTCCTCATCCAGCTGTTCAAACAGGACCTCGCAGGTAGAGCTTGCATTTTCAGATACCAGATTTACCTCGCAGAAGCGGGTATTGGTAATATGGTGATCCAGACACAGACTCTTTGACGCATTGGCAAGAAAAACGCCAAAGGATCCCAGCCGTTCTTCATCTCCACAGTCCAGACAGATGCAAAGCTCATAGCGTTCCTCATCTGTTTCATGGAGGATCGCATCATAGCCTGCGAGATATCCAAACTTCGGTGAGCTTTCTTCCAGATATACCGCTGCCCGGATGGCCGGATAATTGGTCTGAATGTAGTGATAAAGTCCCAGAGTCGAACCCAGACAGTCGCCGTCCGGCCTTACATGGCCTAAAATAACGACCGATCCGGTTTGCTCCAGCATCTGTTCCAGAACCGTCATTTACAGTCCCTCCTCATCCTCGTCATGGAGATCCTTTGTCACTTCATCAATCAGTTTTGACATATTTACGCCATATTCAATGGACTGGTCCAGAATAAATTTGATTTCCGGCGTATTGCGCAGGTTCACTCTTCTTGCAAGCTCTCTGCGCACATAGGAAGAGGCGCTGCGAAGGCCCTCAACGGTCGCCTTCGCTGCTTCCTCGTCGCCCAGAACACTGATATATGCCTTGCAGTATTTTAAATCAGGGGTCACTTCCACGGCAACCACACTGGTCATGGGATGGATGCGCGGATCCTTAATTCCGGAGCGGATGATCTCGCTTAATTCCCTCTGAACCTCCATGTTAATCCTTGTGTTCTTGATGCTGTTTTTACGCATTTATATTTCCTTTCCGGTATGCATTACCCGAAACGGCTCTTACCTTGGCACCTCTACCATGGTGTAAGCCTCGATTACGTCATCTTCCTTAAGGTCGTTGAATTTCTCAAATACAAGACCGCACTCATAGCCTGCCGCTACTTCCTTAACGTCATCCTTGAAACGCTTTAAGGATGCTAACGGTCCTTCGTAAATCTGCTCTCCCTCGCGGGTAATACGGCAGCTGCAGCCTCTCTGGAACTTTCCGTCCAGCACATAGGAGCCCGCGATGGTTCCCACGCCGGAAGCCTTGAACAGCTGGCGGATTACCGCATGGCCGATGACCTTTTCTTCAAATACAGGGTCTAACATACCCTTCATAGCTGCCTCTACGTCCTCAATGGCCTGGTAGATAACCCTGTAGAGACGAAGATCTACCTTTTCACGCTCTGCAATGGATTTAGCTGTGGCATCAGGCCGCACATTGAAGCCAATGATGATCGCATTGGAAGCAGATGCCAGAGTTACGTCGGACTCGTTGATCGCACCTACGCCGCCATGGATTACCTTTACCACTACCTCTTCGTTTGAGAGTCTTGTAAGGCTCTGCTTTACAGCTTCTACGGAACCCTGTACGTCTGCCTTGATGATCAGAGGCAGTTCCTTTACGTTTCCTGCCTTGATCTGGCTGAACAGATCGTCCAGAGACAGCTTCGCCTTCGTATCCTCGATGAGCTTGTTCTTGCCCTCGGAAATGAAGGTCTCTGCAAAGCTTCTTGCCTCTTTTTCATTTTCAGTTGCAACAAATACTTCTCCGGCCTGAGGAACGTCATTTAAACCGAGGATCTCAACCGGTGTGGAAGGCCCTGCTTCCTTTACACGGCGTCCTCTGTCGTCCATCATGGCACGGATCTTTCCGTAACAGGAACCGGCGGCAATGGTCTCGCCTACACGAAGGGTTCCCTTCTGTACCAGCACCGTAGCAACAGGACCCTTGCCCTTATCCAGCTCCGCCTCGATCACAAGGCCTCTTCCCTTACGGTTTGGATTTGCCTTTAACTCCAGAACGTCTGCTGTCAGAAGCACCATTTCCAGAAGATCCGTTACGCCCTCTCTGGTATGTGCGGAAACCGGCACGAAAATCGTGCTGCCGCCCCAGTCCTCAGGGATCAGCTCATATTCAGACAGCTCCTGCTTTACTTTATCAATATTGGCGCTTGGCTTATCGATCTTGTTGATGGCAACAATGATCTCAACTCCTGCCGCTTTTGCATGGTTAATGGCCTCTACGGTCTGTGGCATCACGCCGTCGTCTGCCGCTACAACCAGGATAGCGATATCCGTAGACTGAGCGCCTCTCATACGCATGGCGGTAAACGCCTCATGTCCCGGTGTATCAAGGAAGGTGATCTTTCTGTCATTGATCTCGATCACGGAAGCACCGATATGCTGGGTGATGCCGCCTGCCTCTCTTGCAGTTACATTTGTCTTGCGGATCGCATCCAGAAGAGAGGTTTTACCATGGTCAACATGGCCCATAACGCAGACTACAGGAGGTCTAGGAACCATATCTTCCGCCTTCTCCTCGTCTTCCTTTAAGAGTTCTGCGATCACATCTACCTTTTCTTCCTGCTCACAGAGTACATCAAACTCCATTGCAATCTCTTCAGCCTGCTCATAGTCAATTTCCTGGTTTAAGGTAACCATCTGGCCCTTTAAGAACAGCTTCTTTACGATAACAGACGGCTGAAGCTTCATCTTATCTGCCAGCTCCTTGATAGTTAAGCGCTCAGGCAGAGTGATCGTCTTAATATCCTCCACCTTGGCCTCTTCCTTCTTAGGCTGCGGCATAATGAAAGCTCCCTTTCCTGTCTTTGGTGCCTTCTTGCCGTCCTCTTCCCGATCTCTCTTGTCGAAACGGTCATTCTTATGAGCGTTCTTATTGGTCTGACGGGTACTGCTTGGCTTTGTCTGGATCGGGCTGTCAAAGGAAGAAGAACGTCCTGCGTCTCTTCCGTTTCCTCTGCGGCTGTCACGGTTTCCCGTACTTCTGGAATCTCTGTCCTTATCCTGACCAAAACCGCCGCTTCTTCCGTCACGGTTTCCAAAACCGCCCTGACGGCCGTCTCTGTTTCCTCCGAAACCGCCATTTCTTCCGTCACGGTTTCCTTCTCTGTTTCCGAAACCGCCGCTTCTTCCATCGCGGTTCCCTTCTCTGTTTCCGAAGCTGCCGCTTCTTCCATCACGGTTTCCTTCTCTGTTTCCGAAGCTGCCGTTTCTTCCGTCACGGTTTCCTTCTCTGTTTCCGAAGCTGCCGCTTCTTCCGTCACGGTTTCCTTCTCTGTTTCCGAAGCCGCCGCTTCTTCCATCGCGGTTCCCTTCTCTGTTTCCGAAGCCGCCGCTTCTTCCATCACGGCTTCCTTCTCTGTTTCCTCCAAAACCGCCCTGACGGCCGTCTCTTGTATCGCGGACTCTTCCTTCGCCTCTGCCGGCTCCAGTGCGTCCGTCACGGTTCTGGCTGCGCATCTCGCCTCTTGTATCACGGCTGCGGTTCTCTCTTGTCCCGGTTCTCTCCTCAGGCTGAGCCTCTGGTCTCGCTGCTGCAGGAGCCTTTGCTTCGGAAGCTGCTGAGACAGGAGCTTCCTTTTTCGGAGCCTGCTTTGGAACAGGACGCTTTATCTGCTGCTGTGCGTTCTGTGGACGGAATACAGCGGTCAGCTTCTTCTTTGCAGGTTCTGCCTTTGCACCGTTTTCAGAAGCCTTTGGAGCTTCCTTTTTCTGGCTCACTGCCGCCCGCACCATGGCTTCCTGGTCGCCGGATAAGCTGGATGCAGCAAACAGAGAGGCAGACTGATCCTTCTGCTTCACTATATCTAATACCTCTTTACTGGTTTTGCCCAGTTCATTTGCCAGTTCACTTACTTTCATTCAAACTACCTCCATTTACATTCATCAGTGCTGCCATTGACTTTGCGAACCCTGCATCCTCCACAGAGAGAGAAGCGCGAAACTCCTGCCCCATGGCATGACCGAGTTCATCCTTTGTACCAAACAGATAGATCGGGACTTTATAGTGAGCACACATATTTGTGAACATTTTCTTTGTGTTGTCCGAAGCTTCCTCTGATACGATCACCATGCGGGATCTGCCGCTTTTAACGGACTTTTCCGTTGAAAACTCTCCGCTGACCACCTTTCTGGCCCTGGTTGCAAGGCCGATCAGGCTCAGCAGCTTTTTACTGTTTACCAAGTTCTTCCATCTCCTTTTCCAGAGCTTCATATACCTCTTTGGGGATTGCCATTTTAAAGGAGCGTTCCAGCCCGCGGCTCTTTACGGCCTTTTTCAGACATTCCATGGATGGACACAGGTAAGCGCCCCGGCCGTTTTTGCGGCCTGTGGCATCCAACAGGATCTGGTCCTCAGCGGTTTTTATCACTCTTATCATTTCTTTCTTGCTCTTCATCTCACCGCAGCCGATACACTGCCTCAGAGGGATCTTCTTTCCACTCACTCTCTATCACTCCAATCCTACTGTTCGCTGCTCTCTTCCCGGTAGTCATCCTGAGCGGCGTCTTCCCCGGAAGCTTCGTACTCCTCTTCGTTTCCGCAGCCTTCTTCCTCATAAACAGGAGCCGGACCGTCGCCGTACTGTAAGCCCATCTGCTCGAAGAGTCCCATTTCCTTTGCCTGAGTCTCGCTCTTGATATCAATCTTAAAGCCTGTCAGTCTGGCTGCCAGTCTGGCGTTCTGTCCCTCTTTACCGATTGCTAAGGACAGCTGATAGTCAGGCACGATCACCTGAGCCTCTCTTGCCTCTTCATCTGCCACTACGCAGATAACCTTTGCAGGGCTTAAGGCATTTTCGATCAGATAGGCCGGATTTTCGTCCCAGTTGATAATGTCGATCTTTTCGCCCCTCAGCTCATTTACAATGGCATTGACTCTGGCTCCGTTTACACCTACGCATGCGCCTACAGGATCGACCCCGGCCTCGTTGGACTTAACGGCGATTTTTGTACGGGAGCCTGCCTCGCGGGCGATTGCCTTGATCTCTACAGTACCGTCATGAACCTCGGATACTTCCTCCTCAAACAGACGCTTTACCAGATCCGGATGGGTTCTGGATACAGAAATCCTGGGGCCCTTGGTGGTGTCCTTCACCTCAAGGATATATACCTTGATACGCTCTGTGGGACGGAAGGTTTCTCCCTTTACCTGCTCGCTCTCATTTAAAATCGCATCTACTTTGCCCAGATTGATGCTGATGTTTCTGCCCAGGTAACGCTGTACAATACCCGTAGCAACATCCTTTTCCATGCTGTAATAGTCATTGTAAAGGGCCTTGCGCTCCTCCTCACGGATCTTCTGTAAGATTACATTCTTTGCATTCTGTGTGGCAATACGGCCAAACTTCTTGGAATCAAGCGGTACCTGTACCGTATCCCCGATCACATACTTGAGGCTGATCATACGGGCATCTGCCAGACTGATCTCCATAATGGAATCCTCTACCTCTTCCACAACTTCCTTCTCCGCATATACGGCAAAGTCCCCTGTGGTCCGGTTCATCGCCACTCTTACGTTGTCAGCTTTTCCGAAATGATTCTTACAGGCGGTAATAAGGGAATTTTCGATCGCCTCGATCATGGTATCCTTAGAGATATTTTTCTCTTTCTCCAATATCTCCATCGCCTCTAACAGTTCCTTGTTCATGATTATCCTCCTATCTATGCCTTAGAAATCAAACGCCAGCCGGATCAGCGCGATCCCCGCCTTTTCAAATGTCTGGGTACTTCCGTCCTCCATGGACAGAGTCACCGTCTTATCATCATATGCGCTTAAAATACCGGTAAATTCCTTCTGCCGGTCGATGGCCTTGTAAAGACGAACCTCTACTTCCTTGCCCATACTGCGCACATAGTCCTTTTCCTTTTTTAAAGGACGTCCCAGTCCGGGAGAACTTACTTCCAGAATGTAGCTTTCGGAAATAAAATCCTCTTTGTCCAGCCAGTCCCCCAGCTGTCTGCTGATGACCTCACAGTCATCTACGGCAATGCCGCCTTCCTTGTCAATGTACGCCCGCAGATACCAGGTTCCCGCTTCCTTTACATATTCCACGTCTACCAGCTCAAAATGATTCTCTTCCATCAGCGGAAGGAGGAATGCTTCCACTCTGCTCTCATAGCTTTCCTTCTTTGCCATCATTCCACCACCTTTCTTTTCCCTTACAATACGAAAGAGTGGACCGTCGCCCACTCTTATTATCAGTAAAACTATCTGTTATCATTTACACTATACCATCAGACCAGAGGAAATGCAAGCCCTTTTTTGCGAAAACAGCCGTAACTTCCGGTATTTTCTCAGCCTACAGCATCTTCTTTCCCCGGCACCAGGTCTGGATCACATTGTAATCCCCATCAAGTACCGCCAGGTCTGCATCACAGCCTGCTGCGATCCGTCCCTTGGTGCGGTCAGCGCCCAGACAGCGGGCCGGATTTAAGGTGCAGGAATTTATGGCTGCATCCACCGGAACCATGGCATCTTCGATCAGGATCTTAAGCCCCTTATTCATGCTCAGGGTGCTTCCCGCAATAGTAGAAGTACCCTTTAACCGGGCCAGTCCGTCCTCACCGATTTCAATGTCATGGCCTCCTAACTGGTAATTGCCTCCCGGAGGACAATGCTTGGCCCGGAGAGAGTCGCTGACCATAATGGCATAATCGCGCCCTTTAGCCGTAAAGAAATTGTTTAACGCAGCCAGATGGGAATGACAGCCGTCACAGATCACCTCGCCGTAAATATCACGAACCCGAAGCGCCGTTCCCACCAGTCCCGGATTACGGTGATGGTAGGGCGTCATACCGTTGTATACATGAGTCATGGAGGTGGCTCCGTTGGCAATTCCCAAAAGGGCCTTCTCATAGGAAGCAGAGGAATGGCCCATACTTACTGCCACGCCGTTTGAAGCACAGTACCGGGTCAGTCTGTGATCCGGATCATGCTCCGGCGCAAGGGTAATATAGCGTATCAGGCCCTTAGCCGCCTCCTGATACATCTGAAACTGCTCTACAGAAGGCACGGCAATGGCTTCCGGAGGCTGGGCGCCCTTGTAATCCATGTCCAGATAGGGGCCTTCAAAATGGATCCCCAAAATCTGCGCACCCTCGTATCCCTCTTCCACTACCTTTGCCACACTGGCTACCGCAGCCGTAAGAACATCCGGCATCTGGGTCACTGTCGTTGGGAGAATCGAGGTTACGCCCTCCTCCGGGATCCTCCTCATCCACTCTCTAAGCCCCTCCGGTCTGGCGTCGTTTGTATCATATCCGTAAGCACCGTGGGTGTGAATATCAATAAAGCCAGGAAGCACGCGGTTATCCCCGTAATCCTCATCCGCCTCTTTCTCCCCGTAAGGAAGAACCTGGCGGATCACTCCTTCCTCAATCAAAAGCTGTGCTGCCATAAACTGACCTGCAATCCACATCTTTTTTCCCTGAATACGCATCGTTATCTCCTTTTCCGATTGTCTGCCTCAAAATAAGGCGTAAATCTTTCCTGTTATATCAACCGTTAAATGATACCATCAGTATACCACATGAGAATTATTTTTCAAGTTTGTGATATAAACGAAATATTTTTCTTTTGCCATTTTTATCCATAATGCAGTCACAAAACGGAAGCCATGATCCACAAAGCAGCCAGAAAGATCACATTCCAGAATGTAAACGTCCTCAGATACGCCGTTTTCTTTTCCGGATATCGGGCAGCAATCTGCTTATAGGAGATCAGACTTGCCATAGAAGCGATCAGCGTTCCCAAGCCGCCCAGATTCGTCCCCACAATTAAAAGCTCCCATTGCTGTGTAAAATTGGACAAAAGCAGAGCTGCCGGCACATTGCTGATCACCTGGCTCATTATGACAGAGGCTGCCAGCTCATGACCTGAGATCACTCTTACCGCCAGTTCGCGAAAAGGGCCAAACCGGTTTATATTTCCAATAAACACAAAGAAGCATAAAAAGGTCAGCAAAAGGGAATAGTCCACCTTTGCAAACAACCGTTTATCGCCTGCCGCCACAGCTGCCAGTATAAGGATCAGAAGTATCTCTGCCGGAAGTGTTCCGTTTACCGTCTGAAGGCAGAGCAGAAATAAAAACACATAAAAAGCCGTCCGCACCAGATCCGGCCTTTCCGTCTTTTCTTCCATCTGAAGCTTAATTTTCCCCTTCTTTGAATAAAATACCACACTGAGAGCCAAAAGAAGAGCCGCAGCCGCCGTAAGCGGAAGCATCAGGAAAAGAAATTCCAGCAGCTTCATGCCGGATAAGCCATACAGGTAAAGATTCTGCGGATTTCCCATAGGGGTAAACATACTGCCCAGATTGGCTCCGATTGTCATCAGCGTAACCGTACAGCAGATTTTTTCTCTCATGGCCGCCATTTCAAGAATCATGATCCCAAAGGGAACAAAGGTGATCAGCGCCACATCATTGGTAATAAGCATACTGCCAAAAAAACACAAAAACACCAGAAGAAGCATGATCCCTCCCTGAGACCGGATCCGTTCCAAAAGCCGCTCTCCCAGATACCGGAACACGCCCAGGCTTCCAAGACCCGCTACCACTGCCATCAGGCAGAACAGAATGATCATCGTTCCCATATTAGAAGTAAAATACCTCAGATACTCCCTGTCCGGCTTTACCAGAAAACAGGATAAGAGGGCAAGGAAAAAGGAAACGGTCAGGATCGTTTCCCTTTTGATAAATGATATTACACGCAGCTTCATAATTTTATTTTTCATTCCTTTCTGTTCTGTACAAATAACCAGAACCGCGCTATAATACGTTTTATCACAAACCGGAGGTATTTTTCAATGACATTTACATATCCTGCTGTTTTTACCCCTCACAAAGAGGATAAAGGCTTTCACGCATATTTCCCAGATCTGGAATGCTGCGAAGCCGACGGACCCGATCTGGAGGACGCAGTAGAAAATGCAAGAGATGCGGCCAGAGACTGGATCACCGTAGAGCTGGAGGACACCTGCGACATCCCGCCCTGCAGCCATGCAGATGATATTGAATTAAAAGAAGGAGAATTTGTCAAATTTATCATGGTAACGATCAAGCTTCTGCCGGATAATGACTGATTGTTTCCGCAAAAAAGCTCTGCCTTACGCTGTGATCTGCTTTCACAGCGTATGCAGAGCCTTTTTTATTTCCTGATTTTATTCTCCGATCATGATCCGGATGATTTCTTCATTCGTAGCCTTCATTCCTTCTTTTCCCAGGCGGCCCACATTTTTAAGCGTTTCCTCTACTCCCTTTGTGACAATGCCGTCACCGCCGTAAAACTGCTGGCCGCGAATATACATCTGATATCCCAAAATGCCTGCATCTACCGCAGAAGCAATCTTTGCCGCGCAGGAAGCCTTCGCTCCGTCGCAGACAATTCCGGACACAATGGCAAGGGCATTTACCACCGTATGTACGATTTCTTTGTAATCTCCGCCATGAAGATAAGCGATTCCTGCCCCTGCTCCCGCTCCCGCACTGACAGCACCGCAGTAGGCAGAAAGCCTTCCGATGGCTGTTTTCTGGTGGATGGCCGTCAGGTTGGAAAGGGTCAGCGCCCGCAGCAGGGTTTCATGGCTTACCTTCATATCTTTCGCATATACAATTACGGGAACGGATGCCGTAATCCCCTGATTGCCGCTGCCGGAATTGATGATCACAGGCAGCTCACAGCCATTCATTCTGGCGTCAGACCCCGCCGCCGCCATAGCCTTTGCCCGGACACGGACGCTTTCTCCTTCCATATCCAAAAGAACGCTTCCGATATTGGCTCCGTAATTTCCCCGGATCCCCTCTTCTGCGATGGCCCAGTTATAATCAATCTGGCGCTCCAGCACCTCTCTTACATCCTCGATGTCCACAGTCCGGGCAAAATCCAGAATGTCCTTCATATTCAAAAGGCTCCGGTCCGTAAGCCCGTCCTCAGATTCTCCGGCTACCGGCTTCTTTTCCAGGATCTCTCCGTTTTTCTCTACCAGAACAATATTGGTATGGTAATTTGCGATCCGCACTCTGGCATAGGAAACGCCCTTATAAAGGGTAATCACAATATCAAAGGTGATCCCATTGTCAATATGCTCTACTGTAATGGGAACCTGCTCCATAAATTCCTTCATCTGCGCAGTCTGCTCGCTGCTTACACTGGCAATTACCTCTAACTCCTTATCTGCATCTCCTGCCACAATCCCTGCCGCCGCGGCTGCCGGAATGCCCTTTAAATGGTCTGTATTCGGCACAATTACAGATTTCACATTTTTAATAATGCTGCCGCTGGCTCCTACAACCACCCGGTCCGGCATTTCCCCCAGCACCTCTCTGGCCCTGGCAGCTCCATAAGCAAGGGCAATCGGCTCCGTACACCCCATTGCCGGAACCAATTCCTCCTTTAATGTCTGAACATACGCTGCATATTTTGCATCCCTCTTCTCCATGTGCCCCTTCCTCCTGAAGTTAAACCGTTCTGAGTTTTCACATTTTACAGCCATACTGCCAAATGGGAAATCCAACCTCTTGCATTCTCTTTAATTTTACTGTATCATATCCATATATTTTTGTAAATTTTAACATTTTAAATATATGATTAAAATATTTTTAATTAAAGAAGGAATCGGTATGGAATTTCGGGAAATCGTCACATTTTTACAGGCAGCCAAACTTCAGAGTTTTTCAAAAGCCGCCAGGCAGCTGGGATACTCTCAGGCAGCTGTCACTATTCAGATCAAGCAGCTGGAACAGGAGCTGGGAGTCCATCTCTTTGACCGCATTGGAAAGCAGACCACCCTGACCCATCAGGGACAGGTTTTCTATGAATACGCCTCTGCCATCATACGGGATCTGGCTCAGGCCAAAGACGCTATGGCAAATCCCACGGAGCTCACCGGGCAGCTGTGCCTTGGAACCATTGAATCCATCTGCAGCTCCATTTTCCCGGATCTTCTGACCGAATACCACAGACTGCACCCGAAGGTAAACGTAAATATTATCACAGACTCCCCGGACCGCCTGTTAGAGCAGATGAATGCCAATGTAATTGACATTGTCTATTTTCTGGATAAACGGATCTACGATCCCAAATGGGAAAAGGTCATGGAGCAGCCGGAGCAGATCCTTTTTGCCGCCTCTGCAGACCACCCCTTAAGTGCAAAAAAAGGAGAGCTTTCCTTAGATGAAATTCTCTCCTACCCCTTTGTCCTTACAGAAAAAAATGCCAGCTACCGGTTCATACTGGACCAGTATCTGGCATCTGAATACAAACGGCTGCATCCCTTTCTGGAAACAGGAAACACAGACTTTATCCTTAAATTTTTACAGCAGAATCAGGGAATCTCCTTTCTCCCGGAATTTACCATCCGGCAGGCGGTAAAGGAAGGCCGCCTCTGCATCCTTACTGCCAGGGACTTTCACATCCAGATCTGGCGCCAGATCGTCTATCACCGGGACAAATGGGTCACCCGGGAAATGGCGGAATTTTTAAGGCTTGCAAAAGAAATGGCTACTTTGCGTTAATATACGCAACCAGTCCGCCTGCCTGTATGATATCCTGCATAAAGGGCGGGAAAGACTGGCCTTTATAGACCTCGCCTCTGGTGATATTGGTGATCACGCCACTGTCAAAATCCACCTCTACCTTATCTCCTGCACTGATGGCCTTTGCCGCCTGAGGACACTCGATAATGGGCAGGCCGATATTGATGGAATTGCGGTAAAAAATCCTGGCAAAGGTCTCTGCGATCACACAGCTGACCCCGGCACATTTGATGGCCAGGGGTGCGTGCTCCCTGGATGATCCGCAGCCAAAGTTCTTCTCTGCCACAATAATATCCCCCGGCTGCACCTTATTTACAAATTCACGGTCAATATCCTCCATACAGTGCTTCGCCAGCTCCTCGCCCTTTGTGGCATTTAAGTAACGAGCCGGAATAATTACATCCGTATCTACATTATCGCCGTATTTAAAAACATGTCCGCATACTTTCATGGTAATCTCCCTTCTTTTTTAGGACTGTAAAACCAGATCGTCCCGGCAGCCTTACATCACTGCTTCGGGAGCCGTAATCTTTCCTGCCACGGCGCTGGCTGCGGCTACCGCCGGGCTTGCCAGATATACTTCTGAATCCACATGGCCCATACGGCCAACGAAATTGCGGTTTGTAGTGGAAATACATCTTTCACCGGCCGCCAGAATGCCCATATAACCGCCCAGGCAGGGGCCGCAGGTGGGAGTGCTTACCACTGCCCCAGCCTCAATAAATATTTCAAGCAGCCCTTCTCTCATGGCCTGCAGATAGATGGCCTGCGTCGCAGGGATCACAATACAGCGCACACCCTTTGCAACCTTCTTTCCCTTTAAGATCTCAGCTGCCGCCCGGATATCATCAATCCGTCCATTGGTACAGGAGCCGATTACTGCCTGATCGATCTTCACCTCGCCTACCTGATCGATGGTTCTGGTATTGGAGGGAAGGTGGGGAAATGATACCGTTGGCTTTAACCGGGATAGATCGATCACATAGGTCTCATCATACTCCGCATCCTCATCCGCCTCATATACCGTAAATTCCCGTTTGGAATGCTCCTTCATATACTGGAGAGCAGTCTCATCCACAGGGAAAATACCGTTCTTTCCACCGGCCTCAATGGCCATATTGCAGATGGTAAAGCGGTCATCCATGGACAGATTCTTAATGCCCTCTCCCGTAAATTCCATGGAGCGGTACAGGGCACCGTCCACACCGATCATGCCGATGATATGTAAGATCACATCCTTGCCTGATACCCATTTGGAGGGCTTTCCAACCAGCTCAAAGCGGATGGCAGAAGGCACCTTAAACCAGGCCTTTCCCGTTACCATTCCTGCCGCCATATCCGTGCTCCCCACTCCCGTAGAAAAAGCTCCCAACGCTCCGTAGGTGCAGGTATGGGAGTCCGCTCCAATCACCGCATCACCAGCCACAACCAGACCTTTTTCCGGCAAAAGTGCGTGTTCGATTCCCATATCACCCACATCAAAATAGTTGCTGATCTCATGGCGGCAGGCAAACTCTCTGCAGCATTTGCAGTTTTCTGCTGATTTAATATCCTTGTTCGGAATAAAGTGATCCATTACAAGGGCAATTTTATCTTTATCAAAAACCGTCTGACGGTTCATCTTTTTCATCTCATTGATGGCAACCGGAGAGGTGATGTCATTTCCAAGCACCAAATCCAGCTCCGCTTCGATCAGCTGTCCCGCTTTCACCTCTGCAAGTCCCGCATGAGCGGCCAATATCTTCTGGGTCATGGTCATTCCCATTGCTTCATCCTCCTCACCAGGGCGCTTTTCATTTAGCCCCATCTGTTTTTAATCTGTGCTTTACATTCTATCATATCTGTTGCTATAATAAAAATACATAATATGAATGGTGTATATGAAAAAATGTTATACAGGAGTGTTTACCATGGAACAGAACCTTTCACAGTATAAAATCTTTTACGAGGTAGCCAAAGCAGGAAACATTTCAAAAGCTGCCAAGGAACTCTATATCAGCCAGCCTGCCATCAGCAAAGCCATCAGCAAGCTGGAAGACAGCATCGGTATCCCGCTTTTCACCCGCAGCTCCAGAGGCGTGCAGCTGACAGCAGAAGGGCAGGTCCTTTTTGAATATGCAAAGGAAGCCTTTGAGGCCCTGACCAGAGGAGAACAGGAATTAAAGCGGATCCAGGAGTTTGACATCGGCCATCTCCGCATCGGCGTCAGCAATACCCTTTGTAAATATGTGCTCCTTCCTTATCTGAAGACTTTTATCGACCAGTACCCACACATGAGGATTTCCATTGAAGGCCAGTCTACTGCTCAAACCATCGCCGGTCTGGAACAGCACAAGCTGGATCTGGGCCTGATCGCAGAACCGGCTTCTCACAGGGATCTGACCTTTATTCCCGTTATGGATATTCAGGATACCTTTGTCACTACGCCTTCTTACCTGGAAAATCTCTATCTGCGGGAAGGAAAGGATGCGGATATCTTTGAAACGGGAAATATCATGCTTTTGGATCAGAGCAACATGACCCGGATCCATGTGGATAAATATCTGGAAGAATATTCCATTATTCCCCATCAGGTTCTGGAGGTTACAACTATGGATCTGCTGATCGAATTTGCAAAGATCGGTCTGGGTGTAGCCTGTGTCATACGGGAACTGGTACAAAAGGAGCTTGACAACGGAACTTTAGTGGAAGTTCCTCTGAAAAATGCCATCCATCGAAGAACCATCGGCTTTGCCTACCATTCCAATAATCAGGCCATGGCTTTAAAAACATTTCTGGAATTTCTTTATTAAGCATAACAGCTGCCGGAGAAATGTACGTTTTCCGACAGCTGTATTTTGGGCTATTTGATCACAAATTCCACGGTTCCTGCTGCTCCCGGTGCAATCTCATAGGGTGCAAACACCACTACGGGGGCTCCCGCTTCATTAAGATAAAAATCAGTTTCCTCTGTAATTCCGTCAAAACCGCCTTCCTCTGCATTCCAGAACTTCACTCCTGTTTCCTGCTCTTTCTGCGGGATCTGAACAATGACTGCCTCATTTACAATCCTCTCATACTCTGCTCCCAACACATTCTTCCTCTGTTCCTCCGGTTGCCAGAAAGGCTTCAAAGGCGGGTGAACACTTTAAATTCCAAAATATCCCAAAAGAGGCCGTCTGTTTGACGGTTCCCTCTTTTGGGATATCTGCTCCGTTTTCTAATTGATGCGTTATTAGTTGTTGATCAGCTTATCTTCTTCATTGTTCCAGCTGTAAAGCTTTCTGATCTCTTCGCCTACCTTCTCAGACGGATGCTCGGAAGCCAGTTTTCTCATTGCCTTAAAGTGTACCTGACGGCCTGCGGGAGACATATCAAGCAGGAAGTCCTTTGCGAAGGTTCCGTCCTGGATATCTGTGAGGATCTTCTTCATAGCCTTCTTTGTATCTTCTGTAATGATCTTCGGTCCAGTGATGTAGTCTCCATACTCTGCCGTATTGGAAATGGAATAGCGCATTCCTGCAAAGCCGGACTGATAGATCAGATCTACGATCAGCTTCATCTCATGGATACACTCAAAATATGCGTTCTTGGGATCATATCCTGCCTCTACCAGAGTTTCAAAGCCTGCCTGCATCAGAGCGCATACGCCGCCGCAGAGGACTGCCTGTTCTCCGAAAAGGTCTGTCTCTGTCTCTGTGCGGAAGGTAGTCTCTAAAAGTCCTGCTCTGGCACCGCCGATGGCAAGGCCGTATGCAAGAGCGCGGTCTAAAGCTTTTCCTGTGTAGTCCTGCTCTACTGCCACCAGACAGGGAGTTCCCTTTCCTGCCTGATACTCACTGCGCACGGTATGACCCGGAGCCTTGGGAGCGATCATGGTAACGTCTACATTCTTAGGCGGCTTAATGCAGCCAAAGTGGATATTAAAGCCGTGGGCAAACATCAGCATAGCGCCGTCCTTTAAGTTTGGCTCAATGTCCTTCTTATACATGTCCGCCTGAAGCTCATCATTGATCAGGATCATGATCACATCTGCCCTTTTTGCAGCCTCTGCCGCTGTATAAACCTCAAAGCCCTGCTCCTGGGCTCTCTTCCAGGAACGGCTTCCCTCATACAGGCCTACGATCACATTGCACCCGGATTCCTTTAAGTTCAGCGCATGGGCATGACCCTGGCTGCCGTAACCGATGATGGCAATGGTCTGTCCATCCAGCATGGATAAATTACAATCTTCCTGATAATAGATCTTTGACATATAAATATCCTCCTTGAGACGTTGTATTTTATGGCAGGTATCGGATATCTTCGCTTCCCCGCTCCAGTCCGGTCAGTCCGGTACGGGCCAGCTCCAGAATCTCGTAATCCTCTAACAGATTGATAAGGGCATCCAGCTTTGACTGGTCTCCTGTCAGCATGACCGTCAGGGAATCCCTTCCCACATCTACGATGGTTGCACGGAAAATATTGGAAATCGCACTGATGGCCTGGCGATCCTGAGCGCTTGCCCTTACCTTAACCATCATCAGTTCTCTGTATACGGAACGATCCGGCTTTAATTCCTTAATGTCTCTTACGTCCTCCAGCTTGTCCAGCTGGTTCTTGATCTGCTCAAGAACCGTCTGGTCTCCCAGAGAAACAACGGTCATCCTGGAATATCTCGGATCTGCAGTGACGCCTACGGTCAGGCTCTCAATGTTGTAGCCCCGGCGGCTGAACAGGCCTGCTACACGGGCCAGAACGCCGGCCGTATTGTCTACCAGAAGCGACAACACGATTCTGTCATCCATCATATCTTATTCCTCCATATCAGCCGGTCATTTCCCATCCCTGCCAGAAGCAGGATTTGTCTGAAAATTCCCTGTGCCATATATTAGTTTTTATCATAGCAACCATTATTTTATTTGTCAAATGTATAATAGGAATGGCAATTATGAACAGAAGTTATAACATTTCACCAAGGAGAATTGCCCTCAGCGCTTCTACCGACTCTGCAATCCGTGCCGCCTCACTCTCTTCCAGTTCCCTGCGGCTTCCGTAACCATAGAGCACGCCAATGCTCTCCAGCCCCTGCTCCCCAGCTCCTATGATGTCATGCTCCCTGTCTCCCACCATCACGATATCTGGCGCCAGACCACGGCCTGTTTCATCCCTTAAAAGACCAAAGCGCTCTCTTACATAAGAAATCACATCACCTTTTCTCACGCGGGTTTCCTCCAGATCAGCACCGCCGATGCCGTCAAAAAATCCAGCCAGCCCAAAATGCTCTAAGATCTGAACTGCAAAGGGCTCCGGCTTGGAGGTCGCCACATACAGCTTCTTTCCCGCATTTTTCAATGCTCCCAAAAGCTCCGGTATTCCCGGATACACCTTATTCTGCGCCCAGCCCTCCCGGCAGAAATACTCACGATACACGGAAATGGCCTCTGTGGCCTTTTCCTGGGAAAAACCGTAAAAATTGATGTAACTATCCCTTAAAGGCGGACCTATAAAGGGACAGAGCATATCCAGATTTGTTTCTTCTATGCCATAATGTGCCAGAGAATACTGGACAGCCTTTGTAATTCCTTCCTTCGGATCGGTCAGAGTGCCATCCAGATCAAATAATATGTACTTTTTTTCTTTCATTAGATTTTTCCATCCTTAAATGCTTTCATCATCTCATGGCCTACGCTGATATAGGGCGGATACTCTATGATCTCCTCCCTTGTAAACCAGCCGGCCTCCGACAGTTCCTCTTCCTGGAGCCGTATGGTATCGTCTCCGTCCAGATCTGCCACAAAGCCGATCATCACCGTATCGGAAAAAGCCCATGGCTGACTCTTATAGTAACGGATATTTTTGACTTTCAGTCCCACCTCTTCCATTACTTCCCGCTTCACACAGTCCTCAAAGGTCTCTCCGATTTCCAGATAGCCTGCGATCAGAGCATAATGACGGTAAGCTCCCCTGGCATACCTGGACATAAGCAGCCGATCCCCATTCCGGATCGCCACGATCACTGCCGGACTGATCTTGGGATATTCTGTATGGCCGCACGCAGAGCATACCATGGAACGCTCTTTCTCTCCCGGAGCCATCTTTCCCCCGCAGCAGCCGCAAAACCTGCGGCTCTCTCTCCAACGGTAAATCTGGCTCCCCGTAATTCCCGCAAAGCCGTCCTCCATGGGTTCAAAGGAGCGGAAGATCTGCAGTCCCTCCATAACAAAGCCGCCAAATTCCGGCATTTGAAACGTATCTGCCAGATAATACCCTTTGGAATCAATAGAAAAGAGGTATGAAACGCTTTCCACAGCATCTTCCTCTCCCTTTAAATCCCTAAAAGCAGGGAGACGGTATCTGTCCCCCTCCTTGATAAGCATTACCTTATTGTATTCATAATGAAGCAGGATATCATCCTCCTGCGGATTTTTTCTCATATAGACAGGATTAAACCTGCCTTCACCGATTTCCTGTATCATTGGCACTGCTTCCCTTTCTTCTTTAGTTGTGGATCACTATCTTAAGTTTTTTGCCTGTACCGAAGCTCATAACCCCCAAAAGGGATTTTCCATCCACAATACAGCTTCCCAGACAGACATCCACATCCCAGCGGATCTTTTCCGCCTGATTCACAAAGTGCACAATTTCCTCCACATTATTGAAAATAACCTCTCCTGACGTCATAAGCCAACCTCCTGCTTTTGCTTTTTTACTGATACAGGAAGTTTTTCCGCCATTTTCCTATTTATACTGATGCCTTAAAAAAATTTTCTTTAAGTTTACCCTCTTTAGGCTGCTGAAAAAGTAATAATACACCGCAAAGGCTGCTGAGGTTAAAGCCCAGGTCATAGGATAACAAAAGGCAGCTGCAAGAATGGTATTGAAATGCGGCAGTGCAAAAATAATCCAGATCACACGCACCAGACACACGCCTACACCGGTAATAATGAGAGGCATCCAGGCATCACCCACGCCTCTTAAGGTACCGGAAAGGATCTCAATGGTGATATAGGTAATAAAGGTGGGAACCATAAAACGGATCAGGCTCTGGCTGATGAGCTGTACCTGAGGATCCGAGGTAAAAAGCTCAATAAACAGGTATCCCCAGAAATACAGCGCTGTCGAGACAATGGCCGTAAGCACCACGCCGATCACCATACAGGCGCCTGCTCCCTTTCTCACCCGGTCCATCCGCCTTGCTCCGTAGTTCTGTCCAACAAAGGTAGTAACGGATATTCCCAGAGCATTGATCATCATCCAATACAGGCCGTCCACCTTTCCGTAGGTTGCCCAGGCAGTCACATTGTCTGTACCCAGATTATTTACACCGGCCTGGATAATAATGTTGGAAATGTTATACATTACAGACTGCATTCCCGCCGGAATACCGATGCGTATGATCCTCTGCAGCATCCGGCTGTCAATACGGATTTTTCTCCACTCCACCTTATACATATCCTGTGTGCGGGTCAGGCAGAGAATTACCAGGATCACTGAAAAAAGCTGGGAAGAAATGGTTGCCAGAGCAGCACCGGCCACTCCCATCCGGAGCACTGCCACCAAAACCACATCCAGGATAATATTTACAAAACAGCTCCCTATGAGGAAATACAGCGGCCGTCTGGAATCTCCCACTGCACGGAGAATGCCGGCTCCCATATTGTACAGAAGATTAGGAACCATCCCCAGAAAATAGATCCTGATATAGGTTACTGCATGATCCATTACGTCCTCAGGTGTATGCATGGCTGTGAGAGCCCATCTGGCCCCCACAAGTCCTACTGCCATAAAAAGAACGCCTCCTATGACCGAAAAAGCAACTGAGGTATGTACGGCCCAGTGGACCTTGTCGGCCTTTTTTGCACCGTAATACTGCGAGATGACCACAGTAGCGCCGCTGGACAGCCCCACAAAGAAGCCCACCATCAGATTGATCAGCGTACTGGTGGTTCCTCCTACTGCCGCCAGAGCCTGTTTTCCCACAAAGCGGCCTACTACCACAGCATCTGCCGTATTATAAAGCTGCTGAAAAAAGGTTCCGAATAAAATAGGGAAGAAAAACAGCAGCAGCTGTCCGAAAATACTTCCCTCTGTAATTCCATTTGCTTTTGTCTTTTGGACTTTTTGCTCCGCACTCATTTGTTTATCTCCTCGTTGACGGGTACTTTATCTCTTTATCTGCTTACTTCTCAGCAGCTCCGTCTCCTGCTACCTCTGCAATTGACTTTACAAGACCTGCAATTCCCTGGATTTCAGAAGGAATGATGATCTTGGTGGCTCTGCCGTTGGCAGCCGCCGCAAAGGCCTCCAGACTCTTAAGCTGCAGCACGGTCTGATCGGCTCCCGCTTCCCGGATGTAGCGGATTCCTTCTGCCGTAGCCTTCTGTACGGTACGGATAGCCTCCGCCTGTCCCTGAGCCTCCTTAATCTTCTTTTCCTTCTCTGCTTCTGCCCGAAGGATGGCCGCCTCTTTTTCAGCCTCCGCATTTAAAACGGCAGACTCCTTATTTCCCTCTGCTACCAGGATCATGGACTTCTTCTCGCCCTCTGCCTTTAAGATAGCCTCGCGGCGCTCACGTTCTGCCTTCATCTGCTTCTCCATGGCCTCCTGAATAGCTGCCGGGGGAATGATGTTCTTAAGCTCCACACGGGTAACCTTGATACCCCAGGGATCCGTCGCCAGATCCAGGGATTCCTGCATCTTGGCATTGATGGTTTCTCTGGAAGTCAGTGTTTCATCTAACTCCAGATCGCCGATAATATTTCTCAAAGTAGTAGCTGTCAGGTTCTCAATAGCAAGGATCGGACGCTCCACACCATATGCATACATTTTCGGATCGGTAATGTAGAAGAATACCACTGTATCGATCTGCATGGTAACATTGTCCTTTGTGATCACCGGCTGCGGCGGGAAGTCCTCCACCTGCTCTTTCAAGTTTACCTTCTTTGCCACCCGGTCAATAAAGGGGATCAGAAAATGGATGCCCACTCCGTAGGTTCCCAGATAACCGCCCAGACGTTCCACTACCAGGGCCTGTGCCTGAGGAACAATGCGGATACAGGATGAAAGAATCACCAGAATTACAACTGCAACAATAATAAACGCCATAAAACCTCCTATCATACCTAACATAAAATCCCTCCTTATTCATTTTCCTGTTCTACAAATAGTTTCGCGCCCCGGATCTCCCGGATCACAGCAGCTGTACCGGGCGTAAGGATCCGGTCCTCATGGAGCGAACGTGCCAGCCAGGTTTCTCCGGCTAAGGATACGCTTCCTGTTCCCCGGACGTTGTCGATGGTCTCCTTAACCACCACTTTTCTGCCAATGAGCCCGTCTGTGTTGGTCCGTGTCTCCTTCGGCTTTAGGATTCCTGCCGCCAGAGGCCGCACCAGAAGGAGCAGCGCAAAGGAAACGGCTGCAAACAAAGCCAGCTGCAGCTTCACGCTGCCTCCCAGAACCTGAACCAAAAGCCCCGCAAGCGCTCCCCCTGCAAACCAGATACAAGTAAGGGAAACGGTAAGCGCCTCTGCCGCTGTAAGCACGATAAATGCCGCAATCCAAAATAAGGTCATCTGCTTTTCCTCCTTTCTGCAGCCGTGCCGGAAAGCTGTCTGTACACTCCGCACGGATATGATTCCCCATTATAGCTGGCTGTACCCGCTTTTGAGGAAAGATATCTTTATTGTATCATATTTACTGTCATATTCAAATAAGGGAATGAAAAAATTGACAAATCGTAAGAGAATCGTTAGAATACAGACAGACTCTCCGGTTTGGGCTTTAAAGGCCGGCCGGTTATTGATAAGGAGATTTATATTTTATGAAACGCATCCTGCTTCTTGGCACTGGAGGCACCATTGCCTGCAAACGTACGTCCCATGGGTTAATGCCCCTTCTTTCCTCAGAAGAAATCCTTTCCTTTGTCCCGGACAGCCGGACGTTCTGCAGCATTGATTCGATCCAGGTATTAAATATTGACAGCACTAACATACAGCCCTCCCACTGGCTTACCATTGAAAAGGCCATTGAGGAACATTACAAAGATTATGACGGCTTTGTGATCACCCACGGTACAGACACCATGGCTTACACGGCCGCTGCCCTTTCCTATCTGATCCGCAATTCTGCAAAGCCCATTGTGATCACCGGAGCCCAAAAGCCTATCGATATGGAAAACACAGACGCCAGAACCAATCTTGCGGACAGCCTTCGCTTCGCCTCTCACCCAAACGCACATGGGGTCAATATCGTATTCGACGGCAAGGTGATCGCAGGCACCCGCGGAAAAAAGGAGCGCACCAAGAGCTACAACGCCTTTTCCAGTATCAATTTTCCCTATATTGCCACGATCCAGGAGGAGCATATCCTTTTTTATCTGGATGACAAGGAGCTTTTAAAAGAGCCGGTGCAGTTTTTTTGCCATTTAAATCCCAATGTGGGGCTTTTAAAGCTGATTCCTTCCATGGACGCCTCCCTTCTTGACTATATGGCAGAACACTATGACGCTGTTATCATTGAATCCTTCGGCGTAGGCGGCCTTCCCTCCTATGACGGAGGAGATTACCATCGGGCCGTGGGACGCTGGACCAGCCTGGGAAAAACGGTAATCATGACCACACAGGTCACAAATGAGGGCAGCAATATGTCCGTATATGAGGTAGGCAAAAATATCAAGCAGGAATTCGGCCTGCTGGAAGCCTATGACATGACTCTGGAGGCAGCAGTGACAAAGACCATGTGGATTCTGGGACAAACAAAGGATCCAAAGGAAATCCGGCGCCTGTTTTATCAGACCGTCAACCGGGATATCCTCTGGAAATCGATATAAGGGAGGGGAACAGGAGTATGAATCAGCAGAAACGTCCTTTTTATTCCGGATTGATCCACGGCATCCCTATCGGCCTCGGTTATCTGGCTGTATCCTTTACCTTCGGCATCATGGCGGTAAGCTCCGGCCTCTCTGTTTTCCAGTCTGTGCTTATCTCCCTTACCAATCTTACAAGCGCCGGCCAGTTTGCCGGCCTTGGCATCATAACCGCCGGCTCCTCTTATCTGGAAATGGCCGCGGTGCAGCTTGTGATCAACCTGCGCTACTGCCTTATGTCCTGCTCCCTTTCCCAGAAGCTGGATCATAAGATGCCTTTATTCCATCGTTTTCTCATGGCCTATGGGGTGACGGATGAAATTTTCGGCGTGTCGGTCTGTCATCCTGGAACCTTAAGCCCCTTTTACAGCTACGGGCTGATGAGCGCCGCTGTGCCGGGCTGGACTTTAGGAACGCTTTTAGGCGCGCTCTCCGGCAGTCTGCTTCCGGAACGGCTTTTAAATGCCCTGGGCGTGGCCCTCTATGGAATGTTTCTGGCGATCATCGTACCTCCGGCAAGAGAAAACAGGATCCTTCGGGCTGTGGTCCTGCTCTCCATGACAGCCAGCTTTGTATTTACCCTGATCCCGGTATTAAATACCATTTCATCCGGATTTAAGATCATCCTTTTGACCTTTGTTATCGCCGGAGGAGCCGCCCTGATCTGCCCTGTAAAGGAGGAAGCTTAAATGAATCGGAATATTTATGTCTATATAGCAGTAATGGCAGCAGTGACCTATCTGATCCGACTGCTGCCGCTCACACTGATACGAAAAGAAATCAAAAATACCTTTCTTCGTTCTTTTTTATATTATGTTCCCTATGTGACGCTCTCCGTCATGACCTTTCCGGCCATCCTCTATGCCACCCGCTCTGCGGCAGGCGGAGCCGCAGCTCTGGCCGTGGCCGTCCTGCTGGCCTGGAAGGGAAAAAGTCTTTTTCATGTATCCCTTGCAGCCTGCACAGCTGTATTTTTACTGGAATTTTTTATCTGAACTTCTTAAATCCCGTCTTTTGCCCAGCCATAGGAACAGCGTACCGCCTTCTGCCAGCCCTTAAGCATCCTGCACCGGACTTCCTCTTCAATCTTTGGGAAGAAGCTGCGATCCGCTTTCCATCCTCTGGCGATCTCTTCCTTATTTTTCCAGAATCCCACTGCAAGACCTGCCAGATAGGCAGCTCCCATGGCGGTTGTTTCCACACAGGCCGGGCGGTCTACCTGGACGCCGGTTAAATCTGCCTGAGTCTGCAGCAGATAGTTGTTGGCGCTGGCCCCTCCGTCTGCCTTCAGCCGTTTCACCTCCTGTCCCAGATCCATCTTCATGGCTTCCAGCACATCATTGGTCTGGTAACAGAGGGAATCCAGAGTCGCGCGGATAATATGATACCGATTCACCCCGCGGGTAAGGCCCAGAATGGCGCCTCTGGCATAGGCATCCCAATGCGGTGCTCCCAGACCCGTAAAAGCCGGCACCACATAACAGCCATTGGTATCCTTTACCTTTTCGGCCATATATTCTGAATCTGCCGCTGATCCGATCAGCCTCAGCTCATCCCTCAGCCACTGGATCGCTGCTCCAGCAGCAAAAATAGACCCCTCCAACGCATAGGTTACATTTCCCTCCAGCCCCCACGCGATCGTTGTCACAAGGCCGCTCTTTGAAAATACCGGCCGGTCTCCTGTATTCATAAGGAGAAAGCAGCCTGTGCCGTATGTATTTTTCGCATCGCCCGGCTCAAAACAGGTCTGGCCGAAAAGAGCGGCCTGCTGATCTCCCGCCGCGCCTCCTATCGGAATCGGATCTCCAAAAAACTGCCGGCCTGTCATGCCGTAAATACAGCTGGAGGGCTTTGGCTTTGGGAGCATCTGTTCCGGTATGTCAAAAAGCTCCAGGATTTCTTTATCCCAGGTAAGCGTATTGATATTAAACAGCATGGTCCTGGAAGCGTTGGAGTAATCGGTCACATGAACGGCTCCCTTTGTAAGCTTCCAGATAAGCCAGGTTTCCACGGTTCCAAAAAGCAGTTCTCCCCGCCCGGCCCTCTCTCTGGCTCCGGGCACATGATCCAGGATCCATTTCAGCTTGGTAGCAGAGAAATAGGCATCAATGACCAGACCGGTCTTTTGGCGTATCAGTTCTGTCAGTCCCTTTGCCTTTAATTCGTCGCAATAAGCCGCAGTCCGACGGCACTGCCACACGATTGCCGGACCAATGGGCTCTCCGGTAGCCTTATCCCATACAATGGCTGTCTCCCTCTGGTTGGTGATGCCAATAGCAGCAATATCGCCAGCCGAGGCGCCAATCTTTGACATAGCTTCCACTGCCACTCCCAGCTGAGTCGACCAGATTTCATTGGCGTCATGCTCCACCCAGCCGGGTTTTGGAAAATACTGGGTAAATTCCTTCTGAGCAAGGCTGCAGACCTCCCCGTTCTGATCAAACAGGATACAGCGGCTGCTGGTAGTCCCCGCATCCAGAGCCATGATATATTTCCCCATACATATGCTCCCTTCTCTAAGACAACAAAAATTCGCTGAGTACGAAATTGCTCACATCCATGCCCCATTCTGTAAGTGACAGCCATACTCCTTCTTTTTTCAGCAGACCATTGGCCATAAGCCGTTCGATCACCGCTCCATAGACCGTTTCCATTTTCACTCCGAACAGTCTTACGAAATCCATTTCCGATACCCCTCTCGTCATCCGAAGGCCCAGAAACATAAATTCTTCCATACGGGCCTCTCTTGAAAGCTGCTCCACCGGCCCAGCCAGTTCTCTCAGACCTTCCCCACAGTCATGCTCCAGATCCAGGGCCAGATAACGCCTCAGATCCTTTTCATTGGAAAAGCGGCAGCCGTCCATATAAGAAGATGCCCCCAGGCCCAGTCCCAGATAGGACACCTCTGTCCAGTAGCCTATATTGTGGCGGCATTCCTTTCCAGGCTTTGCATAGTTTGAAATCTCATAGCGCTGATAGCCCATCTCTCCCAGAAAATCCCTTGTAAGATGGTAAATCCTGTTTTCCGTATCTTCATCCGGAAGAGGAAGGACATTTTCTCTCCGGCAGCCGCCCATTCCCGGCCCATACTGTTCCCAGAAGGGCGTTCCCTGCTCTATGATCAGGCTGTATGCGGAAATATGCTCCGGTTTGAGCATCGTTACCTTTTTTAAGGTATTTTTCCACGATTCAAGCGTCTGGCCAGGGATCCCGCTCATAAGATCCACGCTTATATTGGTAAAGCCAGACATTCTTGCGCTCTGATAGCTCTTTAAAAACTCCTCAAAAGAATGAACCCGGCCCAGGTTTTTAAGCTCCTGATTATCTGCCGACTGAAGGCCGATGCTTACGCGGTTGATGCCACAGTCATGGTACACAGGAAGCTTGTTGTATAAAAGAGTACCCGGATTGGCCTCGATCGTAATCTCCGCATCCGGCTCCAATGTAAAGTTTTCCTTTACGGCCTCCATGATCCGCCGGATCAGTTCCGGTTCCATAACCGTAGGGGTACCGCCGCCGATAAAAACCGTGGATACCGTAAGCTCACTGCAGAAGGCTCCTCTGGCCCGGATTTCTCTTACCAGCTGATCCACATAAGCCTCATGGTCTGCAGCCAGAGCCCGAAAGGAGAGAAAATCGCAGTAAAAACACTTTTTCACGCAAAACGGGATATGGATATACAGCTCAATGGTATTTTTATTTGCATTTATCATAGGGTGACTGTCTCGCTTTTTCTCTTACTCTTCATCCAGCTTCAGAACGCTCATAAACGCCTTCTGCGGAATCTCTACATTTCCGATCTGGCGCATCCGCTTTTTGCCTTCCTTCTGCTTTTCAAGAAGCTTTCTCTTTCGTGAAATATCGCCGCCGTAGCACTTTGCAAGCACGTCCTTACGGACTGCCTTTACCGTCTCTCTGGCAATTATCTTTCCACCGATGGCTGCCTGAATGGGGATTTCAAACAAGTGGCGCGGAATCTCCTCCTTTAATTTTTCGCACATCCTGCGTCCCTTTTCATAGGCCGAGGCAGAATGTACAATAAAGGAAAGAGCGTCCACTTCCTCTCTGTTTACCAGAATATCCAGCTTCACAAGCTCAGACCGTTCATAGCCCTTTAACTCATAATCAAAGGAGGCATATCCTCTGGACCGCGACTTTAAGGCATCGAAGAAGTCATAGATGATCTCATTTAAGGGAAGCTCGTATTTTAAAAGGGCACGGGTGGTTTCAATGTATTCCATTCCCAGATATACGCCCCGGCGCTCCTGGCACAAAGTCATAATGGAGCCCACATATTCGGTCGTTACCATGATCTCCGCGCTTACAATAGGCTCCTCCATGTATTCAATTTCACTGGGATCCGGCAGATTGGATGGATTGGTAAGCTCGATCATCTCACCATTCGTCTTATATACCCGGTATACTACGCCCGGAGCCGTTGTCACAAGATCCAGGTTATATTCCCTCTCTAAGCGCTCCTGAATGATTTCCAGATGAAGCAGGCCTAAAAAACCGCAGCGGAAGCCAAAGCCAAGAGCCACAGAGGTCTCCGGTTCATAGAAAAGCGAAGCATCATTTAGCTGAAGCTTTTCAAGGGCGTCTCTTAAGTCATTGTATTTGGCACCGTCTGCAGGATAAAGTCCGCAGTAAACCATAGGCGTTACCTTTTTATAGCCCGGAAGGGGGCTTTCACAGGGACGGACGGCATCTGTAACCGTATCGCCCACACGGGTATCGCGGACATTTTTGATACTGGCGGTAATATAGCCTACCATTCCCGCGCTGAGCTCGTCGCAGGTAATAAACTGGCCTGCGCCGAAGTATCCGACCTCTACTACCTCTTCCTCTGCCCCCGTGGCCATCATCCGCACACGGGTTCCCTTCTTTACCGTGCCTTCCATCACACGGCAGAAAATAATTACACCTTTGTAAGAATCATAAATAGAATCAAAGATCAGCGCCTGAAGAGGAGCATCGGGATCTCCCTTGGGAGACGGGATCTTGTGCACAATGGCCTCCAGAACATCTTCGATATTCAGTCCTGTTTTCGCGGAAATACGGGGCGCATCGTGAGCCTCCAGACCAATCACATCCTCTATCTCCGCCTCCACATGATCCGGGTCGGCGCTTGGAAGATCGATTTTATTGATAACCGGAAATACGTCCAGATCATGATCCAGAGCCAGATAGACATTTGCCAGCGTCTGAGCCTCAATGCCCTGGGACGCATCCACTACCAGGATGGCTCCGTCGCAGGCTGCCAGACTGCGGGAAACCTCATAATTAAAGTCTACATGTCCGGGAGTGTCGATCAGGTTAAAAATATATTCCTCCCCGTCCTTTGCCTTATATACGGTACGCACTGCCTGAGATTTGATGGTAATGCCTCTCTCCCGCTCCAGGTCCATGTTGTCCAGGATCTGCTCCTGCATCTCTCTGCTTGTTAAAAGCCCTGTTTTTTCAATAATACGGTCAGCCAGGGTGGACTTGCCGTGATCAATATGGGCGATGATACAAAAATTTCGTATTTTACTCTGGTCAATCGTTGCCATTCTTTATCCTCGTCTTCTTTCAAATTAAAATATATCTGCCATTATACCTTTTTTTCACTCCCCTTGCAACACCATATCCAAAAGTTGTGCCAGGGGCTCCATGGCGTTTTTTACCTCTTCAAATGTATTCGTCTGAGCCCCCGCTTCAATAAGAGCAGACTTAGGCCGCAGGTGGAGATTATAGCGCAGTCCCTTTAAATAGATCTTTCTGGCAAATCCTGGAAAATACGCCTGTGCTCCCAGCTGCATTTTCAGGCTGAATGCAAGGTTTTCTGCCAGATAAGGATTGGGAAGATAGGCAATTTTTCCCTCCGGCGTACGGCTGAGGCCGTTAAAAAACATGATCTGCGCCGTGGGCTTTCCATTGATGTCGGAAACCATGTGGAGATTTTCCGAAACGCCATCCCTGTGAAGATCCAGAACTACCTGAATGGAAGGATTCTGCTGCAGGATACGGTTTACGCCTTCCAGTGCATAATTATAGGCCTTACTCCGATCCAAAACGCCACTTTGCAGATCATAAACCGACGTGTCATGGTAAACCCGGTAGCCCTTCTGCGTCAAAAGTTCTGCCAGATAATCTCCCACTTCCACAATGGTCCGCCCCTGAGGGCCGGAATCCTTAAAGGCCTCCTGAGAATGGGTATGGTAAATAAGGATCTGCGGCCCTTCCCCTTCTTTATCTAATGTCACATCATGGCTTAAAAGTGCCGGACCGTTAAACAGATCGCGGCCTGCTGTGGTAGAGGTATGTACGCTGTAAAAATGCTTCATGAGAAAGTCAAAATCCTCCAGCTGCTGAAGCTGATAAAGTGTTCCTGTTACCGGCAGAGGAAGGCTTCCTGCCAGGGAAAGGGCAGAGCCTGAAACACTGGCTGCGGTTTCCTCTAACGCTTCCCCGAAGCTTTCTGCGGGGCTTTCCTCTAAGCCGTGAGCCATGCTCCCCTGCGAGGCCTTTTTTCTTTCTTCATGCTGCTTCTCCCCTGTTGTTTCATCTCCGTACCGGTCAAGATACTGGTGCTCCCTGTAAAATAAACGTGCCTGCATATGATTCCTGAAAACAGGGTCTGCATCTTCCCAGGCGATCTTTACAGCCTGATCCGTATTACTGCCGTCCTGCTCCGTTATGTTCCTGGAATTTTTCCCCGTCATCTCATAAGGCGCAGCCTGATGCCACAGAAGCGCTGCCAGTTCTTCCCCGGCCATCCGAACCTGCTGCTCCCAGGGAACCGCCGTAAGGACGGCTCTGCTGTTTTTTATCATATAGACGGCTCCCCATACGGTTCCCGCAGCCGCAAGGCCCATGAGACATATCCTCACCGGCCCTCTCCTTCCGTTCCTTTTCATCCCCATACCCGGTCCCGCCTGTCCTTTTTACACCTTGCCAAAGTGCTGTATCCTATGGTATGCCAAAACAAAGAAAAAAATGACAGCATCTGCCGCCGGAATCACAGCTCAAACACAGCCCGGTGAATACCTTCCGAAATGGTAAAACTTAGCTGCTGAACAGACTGGTCAATATCCGGCGGCGTCACATACATAGGCCCAAATTCCGGCTCCAGAAGCTCCCGGATCAGTTCATACTGCCCCTCTGTATCCATCTGGCGTATCCACGATCCTGTGCCTTTTGCGCATTCATTTTCCTCCAAAACCGCAAGAAGGGCTGAAATCGTATCCTGCACAATGGCAGCCGCCCCCACCACCGTCGGCACTCCAATAGCGATCACCGGTACTCCCAGGCTCTCTTTTGTGAGACTGTGACGATGATTGCCTACTCCGGAGCCCGGATGGATTCCCGTATCTGTAAGCTGTATGGTTGTGCACAGGCGGCGGACGCTGCGTGCTGCCAATGCGTCAATGGCAATCACCAGATCAGGTGATGTCTCTCCTATGATCCCATGCAGAATCTGAGCCGTTTCCATCCCCGTCTGGGCCATAACGCCTGGAGCAATGGCGCAAAGGCATGGATAGGGCTGTTTCTTCTCTGTCCTGTCCGAAAGAAGATGGCCGGTCACTCTGAGATTTCCCACGGTTCGGGGTCCTAAAGAATCCGGGGTTACGGATTGGTTTCCAAGGCCGACCACCAGCAGGGACGGATTTTCCTTTTTCTCCCATCCTGCCCGTTTCATCAGCTCATTCAACTGCATGGCCAGTTCATCCACCACTCTGCTGTGACAATCCTCATCCGGCGTCTGCAGCTCATCTGCTTCCAGCGTTAGATACGTTCCTTCCGGCTTTCCCATCGCTCTGGCTCCCTGAGCATTCAGTATCTTCACTTCTGTCATTCTGACCGCACCTTCTTTTCTGGTTCTTTCCTTTAATACAACCCCCGGGATCTCACCCCCATCACCTTCAAAACTTTCTTTATCTTCCAGAGCCAGATCTGTGCGTATCTGAAAGGAAAATGTGGCTGCAGCCTGCTTATTTTCGGAACTTCCCATTCCTGTGCCTCCTGTCTTTTTCTTCGATCCATTTGAATTTCCACATTTTGCAGTATTTCCAAAGGCCATCCACCCTCAGCTGCGGGTACGGCGCAAAAAGAGAAACTGCGATCCATCTTATTTTCCACTCATTTCAAAAAAATATTCCCTAAAACTTCAAAAAACACCAAATTCCGCTTGACATTCCCAAAATCATTCGCTAAAATGTAATAGTATGTTTACATTGAACTGTCCGTGTCCAGGCTTTGATGGAAAACACAACGATTAAGAAGAGAAAACCGAACGGAGGTGTATTTCATTGGCTAACATTAAATCTGCAAAGAAGAGAATCTTAGTAAACGAGACTAAGGCTGCAAGAAACAAGGCAATCAGATCCAAGGTTAAGACTGCGATCAAGAAGGTAGAGGCTGCTGTTGCTGCTGGAGATAAGGCTGCTGCTCAGACTGCATTACAGGCTGCTATCACAGAGATCGACAAGGCCTGCACTAAGGGCGTATATCACAAGAACAATGCTGCCCGCAAGGTGTCCCGCGTGACCAAGGCTGTTAACACTCTGGCTTAATTTTATAGAGATATTTAAAATCCCTCCGGATTAACCCACCGGAGGGATTTTTTTGCTTACAGCTTCCTTTCATCATAACGTGCTCTTTCTCCGCCGATAAACTTAGGGCGTGTTCTGGCACAAACTACATGGGCGCCTCCAATTTCTCTGTTTAAAATCCGCACTGGAACTGCCACATCCTTTAAATGCATCCCGATCAGGGTATCTCCGATATCGATTCCCGCATGAGCTCGGATATGCTCCACTGCCGCCGGATGCTCCAGGGTATGATAAGCCGCCGTAGCAAAGGAGCCTCCTGCTTTTAGCTGAGGAACCACATTGACAGGCTCATATCCGTATTTTAACGCGGCCTCCTCCTCTAATATAAGCGCCCGGTTTAAATGCTCACAGCACTGGGCGGCCAGATAAATGCCCGCAGGTTTTAGCTCCTCATAAAGAGCTTCATAAACCGCCTGCCCGATTTCTCCGCTGGAATGAGAGCCAATCTTAAAGCTCCCGATTTCACTGGAGGAACAGCCCACAACCAGAATCTGCCCCTGCTTCAGATCTGCCTTTTCCATAAGCTCCCTCAAAACATCTTTTGTCTGTTTTCTAATCGCATCTAACTGAAGTTCTTCCATTCCATTTTCCTCCTTTAATACGTTTTTGCAATCAAAAGTTCTACTGCCAGACGGTCTGTCAGGCGGCCTGTCTTTACGCTTTCCTCTGCATCCACACAAAGATTTACATAGGAAAGGATCTGTTCCCTTGAAAATGTCTTTGCCTGCAGCATGATTTTTCCTGCCACAAAGGGCTGAAGCTTCATCCTAGAAGCAATGGTACTCTTATCCATGCCCTGCCCCATCAGCTCCTTCACCTGCAGGATCTGGTTAAACTGCCTTGCGATCAGAAATAAAATCCGCATAGGCGGCTCCTTTAAGGTAAGCAGATCCTCATAAAGATCCATAGCCTTTCGCGTCTGACGGTTGGCAATAGCCGTAATCATGTCAAAAATCTTGTTGCTCACCTGAGTGGTACAGATAGCCTCCACATCCTCCTCAGTGATCACATCACGACCCAGGGTATAGCTGATCAGCTTTTCCAGCTCTGAGCTGATATTTTCCATATCATCCCCTGTTTTGCTTAAAAAAAACTCCATGGTGCGCCCGGTGATCTTTTTCCCATTTTTTGACAGGATGCCGGCAGCCCAACGGCCAAGCTGCGACGCATCCTGACGGCCAAGCTCCGCTGTATAACCGTATTTTTTCACGGCTTTAAAAAGCTTGCTGCGCTTATCCACCTCTGTTTCCACAAACACAAGACAGGTGGTATCGGGAATATGCTCCATATAAGCGCTCATTTCCTCTCCTCCTGCTCCGCCCTTAAACCAGCCGCTGTCCTCTATCAGCACCAGCCTGCGCTCTGCAAAAAAAGGCATGGTATCTGCAATGCCGATAATCTCATTTATATCCATTCCCTTTCCCTCGTAATGGTTAAAGTTCATGGTATCTCCAGCTGTCACTGCATCCTTTAAACGGTTCTTATAGCTCATTTTCAAAAATGCCTCTTCACCAAACAGAAGGTAGGCCTTTTTAAATGAACCGTCCTTTATATCCTGGTTTAATATCTGCATACGCTGTCTGTCACTCCCTGCCCTGGCGTTTTGCTCTATTATACCATGTCTTCCCCCTCTTGACAAATAGACTGTAGAGTGTATAATTATTTTTCTGAACAGTTCTTTTTAAAACCTTTTTATTTAGAACCTTTTATTATGTAAAAGGAGGATCCAATGACCTCAAACACTGATTTTCTTTTAGGTATCCGGGCTGCCATGAAGTTTCAGGACAGCCTGCTAAAACAGCTCTCTGAAACCTATGGACTGACTCTGATCGAGGCAAATGTCATCACATTTCTCCACAATAATCCGGGGAAAGATACTGCGGCCGACATCACGGAGCTTCGGATGCTCTCAAAAGGAAATGTCTCCCAGGCTGTGGAAAGCCTGATACAGAAAGGGCTCTTAAAGAGAATCCCGGATCTCCATGACAGACGCCGGATCCACCTGGCTCTGCTGCCCGCCTCACACTCCATTACTGCTGATGTAGATACGCTTATGGATGAATACAGAGGATATCTGTTTCAGGGATTTTCCAAAGAAGAGTTTGCCTGCTACCAGATTCTTTCAAAACGGCTCATGGAAAACGCAAAAAATGCTATGAAAGGCAGGAGTACACATGAATGACAACAAAGATTTTCTGGCAAAAGAGCCTGTGGGAAAGCTTCTTTTAAAGCTGGCTCTTCCTACTGTTACTGCTCAGATCATCAACATGCTTTACAACATCATAGACCGCATTTACATAGGACACATTCCTGAAAACGGCGCTCTGGCCCTTACAGGAGTAGGTGTCTGCATGCCCCTTATTATGATCGTGTCCGCATTCGCTGCTCTGGTTGGAAACGGCGGCGCTCCCAGAGCCTCGATCTTTATGGGACAGGACGATAAACAAGCGGCTGAAAAAACACTGGGCAACTGCTTTACCGTTCAGCTGATTATCTCCGCTGTTCTTACCGCTGTTCTTTTAATGTGGAACCGTGAATTTCTTCTGGCTTTCGGCGCCAGTGAAAATACCGTAGAATACGGCGTAGCCTATATGAATATCTACGCTCTGGGAACTATTTTCGTACAGCTCACACTGGGTATGAATGCATTTATCACAGCCCAGGGCTTTGCAAAAACAGGCATGCTCTCCGTTATGATCGGTGCGGCAGCAAATATTATCCTGGATCCGATTTTCATTTTTGTATTTGGAATGGGAGTACGCGGCGCGGCTCTGGCAACTATCTTATCACAGGCATTATCCTGTACCTGGGTGCTGGCCTTCCTCTTCGGAAAAAAGACCTTCTTAAAGATCAAAGCTTCCAATTTAAAGCTTACCCGTTCCATTATCATGCCAAGCCTTGCGCTGGGACTGTCCACCTTTATCATGCAGTCCAGTGAAAGCGTAATCTCCGTATGCTTTAACTCCTCCCTGTTAAAGTACGGCGGCGACATCGCAGTCGGCGCTATGACCATCTTAACCAGCGTCATGCAGTTTGCCATGCTGCCCTTACAGGGCCTGGGCCAGGGCGCACAGCCCATCATCAGCTACAACTACGGCGCAAAGCTCACTGGGCGCGTACGCTCAGCCTATAAACTGCTTCTCGCCTTGAGCTTATCCTATGCATCCCTGCTGTGGCTGGGCGTCATGCTTGCTCCTCAGGCATTTGCCGCCATGTTCACCTCAGACCCGGCTCTGATCGACTTTACCAAGCATGCACTGCGGATCTATATGGCCTGTATGTTCCTCTTCGGCATCCAGATGGCCTGCCAGATGACCTTCACTGCTATCGGCAATGCAAAGGCTTCCATCCTGGTCGCTGTTATGCGTAAGTTCATCCTGCTGCTGCCTCTGATCTATCTGGTTCCTAAGTTTATGCCTTCCGATCCGACTACTGCCGTATATCTGGCAGAGCCGATCGCTGATTTCTTTGCAGTCAGCTTCACTGCTGTGCTGTTCTTCTTCCAGTTTAAGAAGGCGCTCAGAGCATTGGAAGAGTAATCACTGCGGAATGTTTGGTATTTTCTCTATCTGAATTTTATAAAAGAGAGCACTGCTCAATCACCTGAATCTGATGATTTTGCAGTGCTCTCTTCGTCTTTCAATTTCTCCTGGGTTTCCGCATTTTGCAGTATGCTGCCATCAGCAGATAAGGGATACACGTTTTCCCTTATCCACTGATTGATGGAAGCCAAGGTGCAGGATACAATACAGCGTAAAAAACTCAAACAATTTCTCTGTTGTCTTTCAGATATTTCAGAAATCCCTTGCAGCCTTCCATTATATCTAAATACGTTTCATCAAAATTACCCGTATACCACGGATCTGCAATATCTCTTCCTGAACCTGCAAAGGAAAGGAGCTTGTATATCTTTCCCTTTGGATCTCCTTTTAACATCCGGTTGAGATTGCGTATATTTGCTGTGTCCATACCTATGATATAGTCAAATTTATCATAATCTGCTGTTTGGATCTGCTTTGCCCTGTGGGGGACTAACGGAATCCCAACCTCCTTTAGTTTGTTTACCGTTCCCCAATGAACCGGATTTCCTATTTCCTCTGTGCTGGTCGCAGCTGAGTCGATCAGAAATCGATCTGCCAAACCGGCTTCCTTAACCATGTGGGTGAAGACACTCTCACACATGGGGGAGCGGCAGATGTTGCCGTGGCAAATAAATAATACTTTAATCATCTTTTTATATCTCCATTTAAGTCTTGTATTTCTTCTCAAACGCTTGATATTTCAGGGTTTTCCGACTTTTGAGTTTTCCTTTCTTTTCAAGGTATCTTCTCAAATCTTCTCGTATTTTCTTGTGTTTTTCCCTGCAATCTTGGTAAATCCGTTGGTAAAGCAAGCGTCCTTACCAACGGGCTTTTTTAACTATTCGCTATCCGATATACTTCTTCCTTTGCATCATCAAAATTCACATGGGTGTAAGTGTTCAAGGTTACACTGATGTCTGCGTGACCCATGATATACTGCAAGGTTTTCGGATTCATCCCGGATTTTACCATATTAGAGCAAAAGGTGTGCCTGCATACATGAGGGGTAACTTTCGGCATCTGGATACGGTAAATCCTGTTGTATTTCTGAATGATATGCTCCATGTACTTCTCCCAGTGAAGGGCAACCATCGGCATATCGTTTTTATCCAAAAATAAAAATCCAGCGTATCCTTCCACCATCGGTTCAACTTTTGGTGTCTTTCGGTTGGCAATGATTCTTCGAAAACACGCTGCGACAGCTTCCGTCATCGGCACATAGCGGATGCCTTTATCTGTTTTTGGTTCTTCAATTACATACTGCATCTGTGCAGTACGCTGTAACTGATGGTCTACCTTGATACGCATTTCTCCAAACTCGATTTCTGAAACCGTCAGCCCACAGAACTCTGAGATACGAAGCCCTGTGTGAAAAAGAATATAGATTGCATCATAGTATCTGCTGAAATGCTTATCCTCCTGAATAAACTTTAACAAATCTCGCTGCTGCTTTCGGGTAATCGCTTCTCTGGTAACAGAATCATTGACAATGACAGATGCAAGCTCAAATTCAAATGGATTTTTACGAAGCAAATCATCGTCTACCGCCATCTGAAATGCTGGTCTGAGGACTCCCCGGATAGAATGAATGGAACTGTATCCCCGCCCATCAATTTGTTGGAGCTTAATCAACCATGCCTTGGCGTCTGACAAACGCACCTTATCAATTCGCAGATTCCCAAAACTCTCTTTTTTCAGCATATTGATGACCGTTTTATATCCGGCAACCGTATTGTGACGAACTCCTGTTTTCAATGAAACATACTTTTCTACCAGTTCCAAAACAGTATAGTTGCCACCGTTGGTTACGATACGGTCAAACAAATCCGCTTCAATCTGTTTTTCTTTCTCACGCAGGGAAGGCTCCCGCTTCTTCCCTTTTGGCATTGGGTCATTCTTGTCCAAACGCCAACTGTATACATTTTTCTCTTTTCCGTCCTCATCAATATAGCGGAACCGATACCTCCCATCTTTACGCTGGTACTCGCCCTCTCGCAAAATCCGATTACGGTTATCTCGTCTTTTCTCACTCATCGTGAACTCTCCTTTCAAAAAAAGAGAGCCAGACTTGCACTCTTATCATAGCACAAATCCAGCTCTCCGCATAGTTATATCATGTGAAATCGGTAAATCTGTCAGCTCTGTTTACACAGCAGTAGCCTGATCCAGATACCTCTCAAATTTCTCACGCTTAATGAGGGCACGATTGCCGTTCATCACATAAAAATCCTCATTGGGATGTGTGTCAATAAGCGTTCTCAATTTTCCTTCGCCGATATGATAATATCTGGCTGCTTCCTCAATGGTAAGCGTATATCTACGCCACACCGGAATATCCGAGTAATTTTTTCCTTCAATATTCAGCTTATTATTCGCCATAGGCAGTTATCCTCCATACATGAAAATAGCCAGACAGAGGGTGTCGGCAACGAAGTCCGGCAACGGGCTTCAAAAGATCTTGCAAACAATCTCAATCTGGCGATGGTTACTATTTATACTTTTCTTTTATTTTTCTGTTGTTTTGGTTGTTATAAGGGAGAAAATCCCGGAAATAAGGGTTTTTCCCCGGCAACCGGCTCGGCAACGGGATAGCAACAGGGGGTGCAACGGGCTGTCATTTTCAGAATGGAAGCTCCATCTGTTCTGTGACCTCCACAAAACCGTCCATTATTTTTTCAGACGGGTTGCTGGAGTCCGTTGCCGGGTTTTCACGCTCCCAGCCCTTTTGTCTGCCATATTCGGAAAACATTCTTGGGTTCGGAAAGTACCGCCAGCGGTCAATGCACTGGTTCATAATCTCGTTGATTTCCCGGATTTCCCATTGCTTCGGCTCGTCAAAGGGGTGGTTCAGCGCCTCCTTGAACAGCTGCTTGGAGCAGACCATGCTCCCAGTGTACTTATCAAGATACGCCTGTATCATCCCGGCTTTGGTGTCCTCTGGCATAAAATCCCGCTGGTGTTCTTTGAGATACCGCTGCATGGCAGGGCTGAACGCCAGCTTGAACCTGCCGCTTTTATAAATCTCCATCGCTTCCGCCCACATCTGCTCGATATAGGCTCTGGAAGCAGCTTCGTCCTCCAAAATGTGAACCTCGGCTTGCTCCGGGTACACCATGACCGGGATAAAGCGGCGGTTGCCGGAACGATCAAGAGGCAGGAAGTCAAGGGCATTGGAAGTGCCGCCAAACACGCACTGACGGGGGCGGTCTGCCGGGTGGGTTTCATAGGGTATCTTGTAAACCTCTTTCTGCCGGCTTAAAAATGACTTGATTTCCTCAATGCTCTTGGCGTTTGCGGTTGCCATCATTTCCGACATTTCAATAATCCAGTGACCTTGTAGCTTGCGGTACACATTGTCATCGTCCAGCTTCCGCAAATCATCGGAGAACCACTCATCCCGGATTGCCAGCAGACGGAAGAAGGTGGACTTGCCAGCCCCCTGACCGCCTACCAGACAGAGCATGATTTCAAACTTGCACCCCGGCTGAAAGGCTCGTGAGATTGCACCCAACAGGAACAGCTTCAACGCTTCATAGGTGTAATCGTCTGCGTCAGCCCCCAGAAAATGTCGCAGGCAAAAACGGATTCGTTCTGTACCGTCCCACACAAGGGCGCTTAAATAGTCCCGGATGGGATGGTACTTGTTTTCATTCGCCACAATCCCGATGGCATTATCAATCTTTTTCTCATTGGTAAGCCCGTAGGTTTCTTCCAGATAAAGAAGCAGATACTTCATGTCCGTATCGTTCAGGGTGGTGCTTTCTCTGTGGAAGCCGATGGGCTTTATGATGTCCTTGCGGTCAGTCAGGATGTTGTATGCGATAGCCCCGGAAAGCAGCGGGTCACGCTGGAATACGGTCAGGCAGTTCCGTATGCTCTGACGGACACCGCCTTTCTCGGTAGTTTCCAGCCCCGCCTTGATTTCCTCAACGCTCTGGGGCGGCTGCATGGCGTTCATGGTGTTTTTTAGTTCTTGCTGCGTCTGCGGCTGCAAGCTCTGCCATTCGCTGTTCAAGCTGTATCACATCCTTTCCGTAGTCCGTAATCAAAGCCGCTTTTTCCTCTGTTTCCCCGAACAGCAGCACATCCAACAGATATTCCACATGGGCTTGCTTCTGTAAGGCTTCCACAAACCGGGGATGAAAGACTTCCTCTGGCGAGTGTGGGGTGTAGTCCGTTCTCCATGCCATCAGCAGATGGCGATAATCGGCAAGAATACGGAAACATCGGTTCTTTGCCTCCTGAAACTGTTCCTCCTGGGATTTCTGCCGAGGCTTGGGCTTTTTTGCCTTTCCCGGCGGTTTCCAGTCTTCATAGGAAAGCCCGAAGTCCTGTGCCAGTTGTATGGCGGCTTCTTTCTTTCCCAGCCCATACAGGGCGGCGATAAAATCAATCACATCCCCATCTGCACCGCAGCCGAAGCAGTGGTAACGCTGATCCAGCTTCATGCTTGGGGTCTTATCGTTATGGAACGGGCAGCAAGCCATCCCGTTTCGACCTACATGGATTCCATAATGCTCCGCAGCCTGTCTTGTTGTAACGGACTGCTTCACAGCTTCAAATACATTCAAATCTATCCCTCCTTGAAAAAAAGAAAAGCACCTGACATTCTCTGATTGAAAATGGCAAGTGCCTGTTAAAGTTCCATATCCTGTTGTTTGTGTTTTGTCTGTGCCGGGACAGTTCTTTGTGCTTTTTTCTCGTCAGCCTTATCCTGCAAGACTTCTTTGATAGGCTGTTTCTTGGGCAGCTCTTTGCTTTCCTCTGTGCCGGGGGTGGCTTTCCGTACCCAGTAGCGGATGTCCCGCAGCTTCTTCAAATCAGCCTGTACCTCGGTCAGCGGTACTTTCAGCTCTGCGATTTCGCTAAGAAGCGTTTCCTGCTCCTCTTGCAGCTCCTTTTGGGTACTGTCCTTATCATCTGGGTGCTTGGCAAGGTAGGCAGCGGCTTTCGCATACCGGGCAACCTCCGGGTGTTCCTGTTTGAATTTCTCCTTTGTTTTCTTAAAAAATATCTTCTGGTACTTCTCATAGACAGGCTTACATTCCTTGCAGTCTGTCCGGCTGGCAAGAATCCCGTCAATCACTTTGCTTCGGGCTTCCTTTGGCTTCATCTGATTGCGGTAATCTGCGGCTGATTTCCCGGAAGATTCCAGAAATGCTTCTAAGTCCTCCACAGTGGAAAGCCCCTTTTGCCGGAGATAGGACAGGGATTCGCTGACTGCCTTTAAGTCCTGTGAAGTCCCCCGGTTTTGTCCAGCCCTTGTCCAGTCCTTCCGTTCTTCCTTGCGTATCTCCATATACTTCATCAGCAGATTGGGAAGAAGTGTCGCTTCCTCCTCCGCTTTTTGTGCAAGCAGCTCTTTCCGTTTTTCGCCCAGCTCGGTAATCCAGCCTTTGAGGTTTTGGATAAGCTGCCGGATGGACTTCATCAGACTGTTGGCGGCTCTGATTTCCCGGTTCAGGTTGCCGATATTCGTCTGGATACCACGCTTTTCCATCTGCCGGACAGCAGCCCCCTCATGGACAGTAGGGACAACATCAAGCCCCTGTCTGGCATAGGAACGCAAGTCCACACGCTCCGGGCGGTTATTAGCTTCCAGATAGCGGTTCTGGATAACCTCCCATTCATGCCGCCAGATTTCACAATACTTCTGGTCGTTCCAGTCAACCGTATCCTCCTTGTGACTTTTCCACCTGCCGGACGGCAGCTTTATCCGTTCCCCGTTTTCATCAAGGTCATAAACCTTGTGGCTCTTGGGAAGCCATTTTCCATGTTCGTCCATTGCCCTCATAGTGAGCAGGACATGGGCGTGGGGGTTGTGTCCCGGCGGATGGGGGTCATGGATGGCAAAGTCAGCAATCATGCCTTTGGAAACAAACTGCTGTTCACAAAACTCCCTGACAAGGACAGCGTACTGGTCGGGTGGTATCTCTCTTGGGATGGTAAGCACCCACCTCCTTGCAAGCTGGGAGTTCCATTGCTTTTCCACCGCTTCGGCGGCGTTCCATAGGGTATTGCGGTCTGCATACTCCGGCGGGGCATTTGCCGGGAGCAGGATTTCATTGTGGACGATGCCACGCTTTTCCGGGTAGTGCTTCACTTGCTGGTCGTATTCACAGAACAGCTTTTCGCCACTCTGGTAAGCAGCGGCGGCAACCGCAGACTGTCGCTGGCTGCGCTGCACAATCGTGATTTCATTGTGTGGACAGGGCATTTCGTGTCCCTCCTTTCTACGCTTGGTGGATGGGGTGGCGTTTTACCACCTCATTTTGGGCAAAAAAAAGCAGGAGACCTTTTTTCAGATTTCCTGCTCGGTGTGCCGCTGTGTGGGCGGCGGGTATTTAGTTGTAAAAGTTCGGGGCAAGTTGACCCGATGTGTGTGGAATAACAAACTGGGAATTATTTAATTCTCTGTGTACCTAATTGTAATTGTTCAACTGCTATTTTTGCTTTATTGTCATCTTCCTTTTGAAGATTTTCTATTTCTGAACTCCGAATAGTCAAAATGATTTCGTCCCCCACCTGTAAATCATCAAGTGTTATATCTATAACATCTTGTGTATCATAATTACAATAAATCATAGGAATTTGGGAACAATCAATAAGGCAATCATCCCCTAAAACACCTTCTTCTCCGCTATCTTTTGTGGTTATGATTTTATTTTCTTTATCAATTTCTGTTATTATCGCATTGACACCTAAAGTAAGTGGTTCGTTTGTTTGTTGTCCAGAACACGCAACTAAAGTAAACGCACAAATGAATATACATAATGCCATTATCATTTTTTTCATCATAAGTTCCTCCAAATTCCGATTTGTTGTCATCTTCATTATACTTCATTGGCTATCGAAAAGATAGCATATTTTATGAAACTTGTCGGCTGGGAACAGCTTGCAAGGCAAGGTGTCCCCAGATGGCAAGTCCACAAAAGGGTAGCTGGCGG
>NZ_JBBKBT010000015.1:0-69850 GCF_037890305.1 Enterocloster sp. HCN-30185 | reverse complement strand
CATTCCGTAATCTTCATGTATAAAATATTCGCTTTTCATTGCCAGTACATTTTTTATAATTTCCAATGCGTCTGTGGTAGGAAAACGAACACGCAGATAGTCAATCGTTAAAGTGAAAGGCTGTGTACAATTACAATAATCAAGATAATGTAAAAGTATATGTTTCATTTCTTTGCTGGCTTTTGTTTTTCCGTTTTCAATTTCATTTAAGTTCTGCCTGCTAATTTGCAATTCCTGTGCCAGTCGTGATTGCGAATAATCACAGGCATTTCTCTTTTGCTTTAATGTTTCAATAAATTCTATATCATTCATGCTTCATTCCTCCAATCAAAAAAGGCATATACTCATAGGAGCATACACCTTGTATCTTATATTTATTTTCTATTGATATGCTGTTTTAGACCTGTCGGGTAAAAAGAATATGGTGTGAAGTGAAATAAGTTCTTATAACCTTATAAATCGTTGCATATCAGCAGTTTTGTATTTATTTTTTCTCTTGTCTTTTGTAATAGTACCCCCCTGTTAGATAACGGGGGCTTGATAATCGCTCGCCATAGGCTCGCTCACAGACGAAGTGAACCATTCCCTCGCCAGCAAGCTGGCGTGGCTCTATGTCTTCGACAGCCACCGCGAATGGATCACTTCGCCTATTATGCTTTTTCGCTCTAACTTTTAATCTACCAATCAAATTATACCTCTAATGTACGAATTAAATTTACCATTTCAATAGCTCCTTGTGCACATTCAGAGCCTTTATTTCCTGCTTTACTACCAGCTCGTTCTATCGCCTGTTCAATCGTATCTGTCGTAAGAACACCGAACATAACAGGTATTTCGGTATTTAAACTGATTTGGGCAATTCCCTTTGATACCTCACTACACACATAATCATAATGGCTTGTACTGCCTCGAATAACTGCCCCTAAACAAATAATCGCATCATATTTTTTACTTTTTGCCATTTTAGACGCTATCAACGGTATTTCAAATGCTCCCGGAACCCAAGCCACCTCTATATCCTTTTCGCTAACATTTTCTCTTTTCAAATTGTCTAATGCTCCTGCTAATAGCTTTGAAGTTATAAACTCATTAAACCTTGCTACAACAATACCTATTTTAATATTTTCTGCCACTAAATTGCCTTCAAAAGTATTCATTTATTTTTCCTCCATATTCAAAATGTGCCCCATTCGGTCTTTCTTTGTTTTCAAATAAAAACTATCATAAGGATTTGCTTCTATTTCAATCGGTACTCTGCTTGAAATTCTCATTCCATAATCTTCTAACTGATAAACTTTATCAGGATTATTTGTAAGTAAATGCAATGATTTTATTCCCAAATCTCTTAAAATCTGTGCTCCAATATAATATTCTCTTAAATCGCCTTGAAATCCTAATGCAAGGTTAGCGTCAAGGGTATCCATACCGTTATCCTGCAAATGATAGGCTTTTAGTTTATTGACAAGTCCGATACCTCGTCCTTCTTGTCGCATATAAAGCAATACACCTGAACCATTTTCTGCAATCATTTTCATAGCTTTATCTAACTGCTGTCCGCAATCACAGCGTAAAGAACCAAAAACATCTCCTGTTAAGCACTCTGAGTGAACACGACATAACACATCGTTTCCATTATCCAAATTTCCCATAACCAATGCAATATGATGTTCTCCATTCAGTTTGTTGATATAACAATGTGCTTTGAATTTTCCGTATTTTGTGGGCATTTCTACAATCGAAACACATTCTACAAGTATATCATATACTTTTCTATATTCCTGTAATTCTTTAATTGTGAGGGTAGGTATATGGTGTGTTTGAGAAAATTGAATTAAATCAGGTGTTCTCATCATTTTCCCGTTTTCATTCATGATTTCACAGCATAAGCCACATTCTTTTAATCCTGCCAACCTCAATAAGTCAACAGTTGCTTCCGTATGTCCGTTCCTTTCCAGAACACCTCCATTTTTTGCAATCAGAGGAAACATGTGCCCCGGTCTACGAAAATCAAAGGGATTTATATTCTCAACCACACACATACGAGCCGTCAATCCTCTTTCTTCGGCAGAAATACCTGTTGTAGTATCCTTATAATCAATAGAAACCGTAAAGGCAGTTTCATGGTTATCTGTATTATTTTCAACCATAGGGGAAAGCATAAGTTGGTTAGCTAGACTTTCACTCATAGGCATACAGATTAAGCCTTTTGCATAAGTCGCCATGAAATTAACATTTTCTGTTGTAGCCGATTGTGCCGAACAAATCAAATCTCCCTCATTTTCTCTCTCTTTATCATCCATAACCAAAACAAGTTTTCCCTCTTGTAACGCCTGCAATGCCGCTTTTATTTTTTGATATTTCATTATTCCTTTATCCTTTCTGTTAAAATCCATATTGGCATAATAACTCTTTCGATAACTCCGTTTTATTGCTGTTGTCTATGAGTTTCTGCACATATTTACCTAATATATCATTTTCAAGATTAACCATATTCCCAATTTGTTTATCCTTGAGAACTGTTTGCTCTAAAGTATGTGGGATAACGGATACTAAAAAGTCTGTTTTCGATACTTTTGCGACAGTAAGACTAATACCGTCAATAGCAATCGAGCCTTTTTCGACAATTAAATTTAAGATTTCTCTTTTCGTATTGATTTGATACCACATAGCATTTTTCTCTCTACGCACAGAAGATATTCTGCCTGTTCCATCAATATGCCCTGTAACAATATGACCGCCCAACCTGCCATTCATAGGTATAGCTCTTTCTAAATTCACACAACTTCCATGTTTTAATAGACTAAGAGCTGTTCTATTCCATGTTTCATTCATCACATCAACTGTGAAAGACTGGCGATTAAAACAAGTAACTGTAAGGCAAATGCCATTTACTGCTATGCTATCCCCTAAATGTATATCTTCTAATATTTTTGAAGCCTTAATGGATAGTTTACAGTTACAAATATCTTTCTGTATTTTTTCTATTTTACCGATTTCCTCTATTATTCCTGTAAACATGAATAAATCACTTCACTTTCTATGAGATAATCATTTCCTACTTGAGAAAAAGCATACGGTTTAAGCATAACGGCATCATCAGGAAAAGCAACCCCTTGCCCGCTTACAGGACTTTTTGCACTCCCACCAAATATTTTGGGTGCTATATAGACTTGCACCTCATCGACAATTTGTTGTTCAAGAGCACTCCAATTCATTGCACTTCCGCCCTCTAAAAGCAGGCTATCTATCTGCATATTTCCTAAACATTGCATTAAATTCATTAAGTCAATATGATTACCTTTTTTCTTTGTATGAATAATTTCACAACCGTATTTTCTATAAAGACCTATCTTACTTTCATCACTAGAAGAAGTAGCAATATAAGTCTTAATATCATTCGCTGTTTTTATAATTTTTGATGTAATGGGTGTTCTTAAATTTGTATCACATACGATACGGATAGGATTTTTTCCATTCTCTAATCGGCATGTCAGTAAAGGATTATCTTGAATAACAGTATTGACTCCTACCATGATTGCAGTAACCTTATGCCGAAGTTGATGTACCTGTTTTCTCGCTTCTTCTCCACTTACCCATTTTGATTGATTTGTATAAGTTGCTATCTTTCCGTCTAGTGTCATTGCATATTTCATAAAAACATAGGGAATGTGCTTTGTAACATATTTTCTAAAAACTTTGATTAACTGCTGGCACTCTTTTTCTAAAATGCCCACATCAACTTGAATATTGTTTTTCTCAAGTATTTTTACACCTTTTCCAGACACAATAGGATTACAGTCTAAAGTTCCAACGACTACTCTTGTAATGCCACTGGCAATAATTATTTCTGTACAAGGTGGTGTCTTTCCATAATGACAGCATGGTTCAAGTGTTACATAAAGTGTTGATCCTATAGGTGATTCCCTGCAATTTTTAAGTGCATTTCTTTCAGCATGCATTCCACCAAAAGTTTCATGGTATCCCTGTCCTATAATCCGATTATCTTTTACAATTACTGCTCCAACCATAGGATTAGGATTGACATAGCCAGCACCTTTTTTTGCCAATTCTATTGCTAATTTCATGTATTCTGCATCGCTCATTTTTACACCTCCAAAAAAATACATGCCTTGAATAAAAGCTATCCAAGACATGCAAAAGAGGATTTATGCGATTAAATAAAATGCTCCGAAACGATACGAAATCATTTCAGAGCACGCAAAAAAGCATAAATATACTTTCATCTTCTTTCATCCAGACTATACTGTCGGCTTTGGAATTTCACCAAATCATGCCTTTCGGCTCGTGGGCTGTACCACCGGTAGGGAATTGCACCCTGCCCTGAAGATAGTTATTCAATTACAGACAATTATAATATTTGACATTATTTCTGTCAATAGAAAGTTTTTTCTCATTCGTCAAATACAATAATTTGCAAGCAGGTAAACACAGGTTATTTCTTAATATCCTTTTGTTTGGGAAACTCCCCAGTCCCAGATAGCCATATAGACCACGCCGGAGCAATCGCCGTTGGACAGTTTCTGCCGCTGACCGTCTTTGAGAAGATAAAAGGATGCAATCTGTGACATGGTGATTCCTCCTGAAAGTTAATCTTACGCGTCTCCTCTTTGCTCCAGCAAAGCAAAAACTTCATTCATATCCATTTCGAACATGACACTGTTTGCCTGCACCGGTGCAAAGTAGTAGGAAACTTTTTCTGTGCCAAATTCCTGCTCTATCTGCTCCCATTCTGAAGTGGGATAAATACAGAAAGCAAGGGTATCGCTACCGAGCGAGCCCATATACCAGCGGAGCTGATACTGCGGCGACAGATACTCCTGAATACTTCTCAGCGTAGTGTCACGGTCGGTACAATCATCTGCGTAGGGGATCGGTGCGCTGACACCATTCTTTTTCATAAAAATATCAACACCGCGTTCTTTTTCTGTTTCCACACATTCAAACTGAATTTTATCTTCATCAGGCAGTTTTTTATTGAAGTATTCGATGATAGATTCATCAAAATCTCTCCAGTCCACCCAGATCAGAGCATCGCTTTCCCAAAATTCGTCCTGATGTTCCTCATGTTCCGATAAAAACTTTCTGATTTCTTCCATACCGATTTCCTCCGTTTTGTTTTCTTACTGTAATTTATTATGTCTTTTTGAGATACTCCCGGAAGCATTCGATGAACTCCCGATTCCGCTTAGGGACATCGACCCCCTTCCGATGTGGGAAGAACCCTTCCTGTTCCACATCGTCCAGCAACTTGGGCAGATTCGAAAACCGGGCAAAGAACGGTAGTGCATAGTCTTGGATCTGCCCGGAAATCTCCTGGATAGAGCGTTCCCGCTCCAGCAGAGTAGATACCTCATAGCGGGGGAAGTCATCATACCGGCGGGTCAGCCGGGCGATGGAGGTGCCCACGATACCATCATAGGTTTTCTCCGTCCCTTCCTGCTCACTGCGCCACTTGGCAATTACCGGGGAACTCACATCGAAGAAAGCAGTAAAAGTGGTGGAGCCAAAGCGGATGGAGGGGGAAAAGTAAAAGGAGAACACAAAGATGCCGTCTTTTTTGTAGATGTCATTTTTGCTCTTGCGGTATTTGTAGCCCAGCGGGATCAAAGGCTCCGCGATCCGCTCACAGGTATAGACGAAGATCTCGCGGTGCTTGGTTCCCTTGGGAAAATCCTTCTTCTCCATGTTGCCACCTCAATCAAAATCCATCCAGACCAGGTGCTTTCCGCATTGGAGGCACTGGAACAGATAGCATTGCAGGTGCCCGCCATTGACGGATTCCCGGATCATATTTTTCTGCTCCTCGTCCCACATGGGATCGTCCAGCACCTCCTCCAGCACACCCAGTGCCCGCAGTTCTCTGGCACCCACATAGCCCAAAAAGGCACAGTAGTCGCCGCAGTGAGCTCGCCAATATTCCTGCTGCCAGCCGGAGTAGCCGGGGGTGCGGTGGATCAGCTCGTCCAGTTTTTCCAGATCGTCTACACCATCATCCAGAGAGAAATCATCTTGAAAACTACCATCATATTTCCGGGCTGCTTCGCCGTTGGCGATGCACTCTGGGCACAGATATGCAATATCCTCCACGGAAAAAAACGGATTGGTATAAAAAATATGAGTCTCCTTGCCACAGCAATCACAGACAACACCTGTTGTGGACTCCTCAAAAGCGCCAGTTTCCAAAGGGTTCGGGTGATACCGGAAGGTGGGCAGGCCCAGTTTGGCCTGCCACTCCTTCTCTTTCTGCTTTTCCTCCAGCATTTTTGGCTTAGGAATGGCGTAGTGGTTGCCCCAGTTTTCCGCATAGTCTTTCAAGACTCCCAACCGCTTGAGCATTTTTTTATTCGAGCGATTTCCAATTTGGCGGAGCAATTCATAAGCATCCTTCTTAAAGTCCAGCAGATCATATACATCCACCAGCACCGCCTTTGTCTGCTTGTCTTCCGATTGCTCCAGTTTCTCCTTGAAAGCATAGAGAGCGCGGACACTGTCTGGATTTCCTTCTGTCTCCCGAAATTGCTTTTGTAGTTCAATATATTGCTTCAGGTATTCGTTCATGTTCACAATCTCCCATCAATCCCACCAGAAATACCAGGCAGTAGACTGCCACAGGACATCCGCCAGATTGCCCACAGTGGGGGCATCCTGCTCCTGGTTCACGATATCCGGGCAGAAACCATATTGTTCTGTAGCAACTTCCATTGCCTTCTCCTTGGGAACAGGGGTCGGGAGTAGGAATTCCAACTCATCGTGGCTCATAGCAGCAGGGATGGCGCCATACTGCTCAAACCAGTATTTTGCCACTGCCATCAGCTCCGGCGTATCCGGACACTCATTCCAGTTTCCAAAGGGTAGATAGGCGAAGAGCTCCCAAGGGTTCTTTACCGGAATTTTAGCCAGAATAAGGGGATAAGTCATGTGACAATCTGAATCCCAGTAGCTGGAAAAGCGGCAGTTTTCATAACCATCCTTCATCTCGCCCAGAACTTTCTCCTCCCAATTCATGTCATCGTCCTCAGCTTCTTCCTTACGCTGACCAGTCAATTCTTCCAGAACGGCCTTCCCATCCTTTACAGGCGCTTCTATCATCTTCTTTCGATACTCCTCTACCGTTTTGAGGTCAAATTCATAGCAGTCCACATCATGATCCGGGTCAGCGTTCATTACCAGACACTCCAACAATGTTTCATCATCCGCTCGAATAAGGATAGGAACAAAGCCATCATGGAAACTGTCCCGCTTAGCGTAGCTATACGCAGCCATAATGGGGTCATCATCTGCCATAGCGGGAAAATAAGTACATTCGCAGTCCAAATATTCCATAATAGCCTGGGCCACCTCGGAAGGCTCCAGGGTATCCTCATCAAAGTTCTGTCCTTTCCAGTTTTCAAATCGCTCTCCAATTACCTCTGCCATAGCCTGATAATAATCCTCGTCAAAAGGAATGAACAGATAGGCTTCGTCTTGAATCTCCTCAGAGTAATTGCGTTCCTGCCCGATGACGCTGATTGCGTAGTTGTCAATGTCACTTGGGAAATAGGGACTATCCGGCTCCCCATAGTAGTAGGAAGCAAATGCTCGGCCAATTTTGTTGAATAGCGGGCCGACCAGCTGACCATCCAGTTCATCTCGGATAAATTCCCTTAGACCCACGCTGTCAGGATCAGCCTTGACCTTTTCTACTACCTCTCCGTACTCCACAAGGAATTTCTTATCCATCAGGTCATGCTCCATGCACCAGCGCAGGTAAATGGCCATGTGGTTGTAGGCGTTGATCTCATCCACTGGAAGAGCCTTTTCCTCAATGGTTTCCAGATGCCCGTTGGCATCATCCATTTCCACCACATAGTCGTCATCACTACTATCATCTGACTCGCTATCCAACGGTTCCCATCCGATTTTCAAAGTCATCTGCTCCTCTGGCAGAGAAACACCAGCACTGCGGGTAATGGTATGCTTATCGTCTGCCGAAAATCCGATGGTCTCACCATCTTTCAGCGTCACATCACACGCCAGCACATAGGAGGCAAGGCTTGCCAAAAAGTCCCGCAGATCCTCCGGCTCGGCGTCGGTGTTCAGCACCTCCATCTCCTCCTTACCGAACACATCCATGCCGTAAGTGTAGCCGTTCAATCCGCCCTCGCTCCGGTACAGGCCGAACCAGACCCAGTTGAAGATGGGCAGTTCGTCCTCTTTCATCATATTGGCGAAGCCCTCGTAGAATCGGGGTTCAAACACCACACCGCTGGTAAAAACGCCGGTAACATATTTCTGCTTACAGCACACTGCCATTGCCTTAGTAAACAGCTTGCCCCGTTCCAGCAGTTTTTCCTCCTCGCCAAGTACTGCCACCATGATATGGGCCTTGTGCGCTTTAGCCGCTTCTACGGCTTCTGGCCACATATAGTTATTTTCGGCGTTAATCTCTGCTTCGCTATCCGGGATGTGACCAGGAAAGAGTGTCGCAACCAGCATCATGCCGCCAACTTGCATTACCACAGCATCGCTGCTGTTCTCATCATCTTCATCTGCCCCATCTGATCCTTCATCCACAATGCCCCATTCTTCCCTCAGATCCCGGATAAACTGTTCCTTGTCCCACTCCGCTTTGGACAGGAGCACAGACCCGGCAAAGGAACCCTTACAGTCAGTTTCCTCCTCGTCGGCGTCATCCTCTTCGTCAAGATCCCCTGCCTCTTCATCTGGATCATAGAGGGATTCATGCTCCAGTCCACAAATAAATTCCTCAAAGCTGTCTGCCAGATGGGTCATCTTGTAGTCGTTCTCCTGATCCACATGGACCACCGCAGGCTCTCCCTGGGGGCCGCAGGTCCGGTAGTCCAGGAAGATCATATCGTGTCCGGCGCTGGGACAGTCACAAATGGCCACACCGATAGCGGGATATTCCCACTCATCGATCATAAACTGGCTGCCCAATTCCCCACACAGGGAATATCTCTTTTCCCGTCCAATACCCAAAATTCCTGTAATGGCCACATGATCTTCCGCCCAACTGGTCGGCTCATCGCAGGGATAGCAGGTATTCACCGGGATGCCGCCGTTGTGCTGCTTCATCAGCCAGATGTAGGAGGCAGGCAGCTTGTAGCCCAGTTCCTCCTCCACGCTGGCGATCAGTTCATCGGAAGGCAGATCACTGACATACTCTTTTAGTGCATACCAATTATCATCCCAAAAGTTGGTAAGGTCGAAGTCCTCGAAAGGGGTATCGCCAGGCACGAATTTTACCTTCTTGTTCCTGCTGTGCTGGTATTTCCGAATCTCCGCCTTACATTCCCGGATTACCGCTGTGGCATTTTCATCCTCTGGGTCCAGTTCTGCCCACCGCTGGGCATAGTGGATAGCTTTTTGCTCCTGGCCGTGGAGATACTGATAGCCGTAGGCCATCCGCATATTCCACTCCGCCTTGTCCTCTCCTTCTTCTCTGACGGACTCCAGCACCTCAATGGCGCGAAGCAGAGCCTTATCCCCTTTGTAGTTGGGGGTTCCCTCATCGTGATCGCCGATAATGGCGTAGTTTTCCAGTGCCCTCGCCAGCGCGTAGGAAATGCGGTAGTTCCGACCGTCCTCCGGGATGGCATTCAGTGCCTGGATGCAGCGGGTGTACTCGTCCTCGTCGTTCCACTGCTCCAGCTGTGTAAAGAATGCCTCCTCGTTTTGCGGGGTGTAAGGGATATAGTCTATACCATTCAACGTTTCGTTCAACTCGTCATCCTGATTCTCAGTTTCTGGCCCATCATCTTGTTGTTTTAGGGGCACAGATCCTGCTTCACGGCGGAAGGTATGGAAGATGGCCCATGGGATGTCCGTGCCTTCAAAGAACTCTTTTGCCATGTTCAGTGCCTCTCGGATGTCCCAGGCGATGAAGTCCACATAGCCGCAGTAGAGGCCGCTGGCCCCGCCGGTGAGAGTAAGCACTTCCGAACCGTCCCCGATGGTAAACAATTCCTCCAGCTTGTCCCGGAAGTCGAAGATTTTCTGACTGCCTTCCTTCTCTCGCAGGGTATCCAGGGGATAGCAGAAAAAGCCCGCCACCGCGCCGTCAGCATGGAGATCGTCCATAAAATCATTGTCGGCATTCAGATAGCCGTTGATGAGCGGCACACAGTTAGTGGAACCAGCAATTACATCCAGCCGCCAGTCGGTATCAGGGTCCTTGTTGGGTTCCATTTTGTAGCCAATGTAACTGTCCAGATAGGCTGCCGGATCGGTGGAGAGTTCCAGGCCCCGATCCTTCAGAGCATCAGGAAGTTGAGACATAAGAATGGACGGCTCCGCCTTGGGTTCCACCAGCACATCAAAGCTGTCTATATATCTCATGTGGGGGATCTCACCCAGCACCTGGTCGGTAAGGGTGGTGAGCAGCCACCAAGCCCGGCCTTCCTCCTCCCTGAGCATAGGCAGCAGCTTTTCGCAGTAGGCGGAGATGGCGAAGCTGTTTTCACCCTGCTCCTCCAGCCAGATCTGCACATCCTCTCCGGAAATCTCCCAGCCATCCTCTGTGCGCAGGCCGATATTCTGGAGGGGCTGACGGCCCACCAGGATATTCCAGTGCTCCAACACCTTCTTGGGAGCGTGTTTCTGGAAATAGACCAGTTCGAACAATTTGACTTTGTCGCCCTCCGGGGTGAGGATCAGCTCATGCTTTTCGCCGCCCACGCCCAGTTCAAAGGAGATCTCATCAAAAACCAGATTCAGGGTTTCCTCCATTTGGGCCACGATCTCCGCACCACGGATGTGATCCTTGTCCTCGTCCATCATCTGGCGCAATTCTGCTTCCATTTCGGCAAAGGTTTCCCACCAGTTCTCTGTCCGCTCTCGGAAGCACTCCGAGAACTGCGGCAGGGAAATGCCCTTCCTGCACCAGTCGATCAGCTCCATGGTGTCCTCGTCACCAGGGCGGGCCTCCAATGCCTTTTCAAAGTATCGCAGAGCCCGGCCCTCTTGATCCAGATAAAAGTAAGAGTAACCCATGCGGAAGTTCCAGTAATAGTCGTCCTCGAAGTATTCCTCATGGGGCTTTAGCAGAGCGAGGGCCTTTTTGAGCATTTCTTTGCAAGTTGGCTTATGTGGGTCTGCCAGATTGTTATAGGCGCGGGCCAACTCGCTGTCCATCTCAGGGGTACGCTCCTCGGCGGGGATGGCCTCCAGCGCATCAATAATTTTATGTTGTTTGCTCTCCTCATGCCACTTCTGGCACTGCTTCAAAATGTCCATATCAGTCTCCTCCTCGTCCTCATCCGGTTTCCAGTCTTTGATCTGCTGAAACACACCATTCTCATCCCGCTCAAAGGCACAGGGAGCGAGTGTATGCAGCAGAGGAATGATGTCGGGATCGTCGTTGCAGATCGTATTCAGTTTGTAAATCCCGGCATTGTTGGGGGCGTCCATGTACGCCTCGCTCTCGTCACCGGCGGTAAAGCGCCAGCCGCTGTCCCAGCCGCCGTCCGGCTCCTCCCGGTAGCAGTAGCCCACCTTGCAGCCCTCTACCGTGATGCGGTTGGTGGCGATGCAGCCATCGGCGCCCTCCCAGTCAGGGAGCAGATGTTTCACATCTTCCGCCTTTACATGGTAGTTCCGGTTACGGCCGGGGGATTCGTACAGCTCTTTCCGCAGCATCTCCACCTGATAAGCCATATCTGTGATCTCATCCTTACCCATCATCTCACTGATGTCATAGGACAGGGGATCTTGGACAAAGTCCGCCATGGCCTTATTCATGGCGTCGTACTCCTCCGGCGTAGCAGTGATGCGGATACGGCGGGCGGGGGTGTTGTACTCGTCCAGATCCTGAAGGTTTACACTGCCGCTGACGCTGCACTCCAGCAGAATGGCGGCCAAATCGGTGACCACATCACTGGCGAAGTGGAAGTCCATCTCCACGCCATTGGAGTGGGTGAACTCCAGATACTCCACGGTTTGGCGAAAGTCCCAGTTCTGCTTGTCCAGACCGATCTTGGCGAAAATCTCGCTGAGGGGGATCTCCTCTTGCTTCTGGTCCTCCAAAAATGCCACAAGGTTCAGGCTGTCATCCGAGCCGCCAATAAAGTTGCCCCAGTATTTTTTGATATACATCTGTCACGCCTCCTGTTCTGAATCCAGTCGATCAATGAGCTGATTCAAGTGTTCCAACCACGCAGGAGCGATCTCACCGCTATCCTCGTTCTTCCAAAGATCCACAATCTCACGGATGCCGTCCTCGTCCGGCACCTCGTTTTTGATGTCGGTGAGCTGCCGCAGCAGGAAGGCAATGGCTTCTTTGTATGCTGTGAAACCGGTGACTTTATCCCATATAGCTTCTTCATGATCGTAGTCCAGCTTGCCGTTATCCTTCCATTGGAAATACAGCTCCGCCAGAGCCATCGCAGTATTGTCAAAGAGGAAGTCGATTTGTGAAAAGTCAGATCCCAGCATGACTTCCTCTTTCATCAGTTCAATCATCTCGCCCAGATCCATTACCGGATGCTCCGGTACATATTCATTTTTGAGGATGTCCAGTACATCCAGCCCTTTGTCACGCTCTAATGCTTTTATACCCCATGCTCCCATGTCGGCACCTCTCTTTCTTTATTTCGTATCAAGCTTCTATTGTCAATCATGGTTCTCCACCCGGATAATGGGCCGGTAGAAGTCATAATCTCCGTTTAGTTCCTTGTCCTCCTGCACTTCCGGCTTACAGTGGGGCGAACAGGGTAGGAAACCGAGAAATGGGCCCAGCCCGCCGCAGATATTGCACCCGCCGTCACCGCCGCAGGTGGTAAGTCTATCAGACTGCACCACTTCCCGCATATAGGGATCGTAGGCGATGGACAGGCCGAAGAAGTTGGGTTCCTCCATATCATAGGGCCGGTTCTCATCCTCATCCATGTCCTCAAACCAGCGTAGACGCATGGAGTAGTCTAACCCATCTCCCCATGGGAACAGGGTCCGACATCCGCCGCCGCACAGGTAGGCCCACTCGTCCGCTGTGGGCAGCGAAAGCCCCTGCTTTTCCAGCCCGGCAAGAAGTGCATCGTAGTCTGTGCAGTGATAGATCCAGGTATGAAATCCATCTTCTGTCCGTTCTATGCGGGCCGACTGATGCAAGGTAAGACTGCAGCTGTCACTCCAAGCAAAATCACGGAATTCCTTCAGCCAGTCAGGGTGGGCAGTCAGCCTGGGATCGTCCATTTTGACTGGCTCCCAGTTAATTTCCTCCAGTTCCCGGCCCACCAGCATGGGGTCAATGGCCGCCTGCCGAACGGGAGCCATACTCTCTCCAATGAGTTCTGTCGGGTCCTGCTCCATTTCCCATTCCTGGAACAGATACTCCAATTCCTCCCGGCTCTCCTGATTCAGTCCCACGGCAAACTGCTCCCAGCCCAGGGTGACGGTATCGCCGGGGACAAAGACGAACTCCCGACCATCTTTCTCGAAGATGCCGGTGGTGCAGCTCTGGCCCCAGTGGTCAAAGGTATGTAGACCGAGAAAGGTCATAGTATAACGAGCAGCCAGGCTTTCCATCAGCGCCTGCTTCTCGGTGGTATCCATTTGATTGAATTGGGGACGGGACAGTTTTTCGTTCATGGAAAGTCCTCCTTCGATTCGTTTTGCGTGTTCCAGCAGATAGCTCCGACCATCCTGCTTGGCCCGTTCCAAGTATTGTGGAAGCAGGTCGGAATGGATGGCATCCAGCGAGACCAGAACGGCGATCCGCTGGTATTCCTGAAGTTCAGGAGAGTAACAGTTGCGTTCCCAAAACAGCGGAGCGAACTGTTCCACACAGTCAGGACGCAGAGCGGGCATCGCCAAAAGCGCCCGACGGCTCACATATTCATTGGGGTCCTTTGCGAAATCCAGAATTATATCCCTGACTTTCTGACTACATGAGCATTCCGGCAGATAGGCGGCAAACTGCCACTTGGCCTCATTCTCATTGGAGGCTGCGGCCCTGCGGCAGAGGCACTCAAACCATTTGGGATGGGAAGTGGTTTCCTGTATAAATCCCTCCGCTTCGTTGGCTCTGGCAATTAAATAGACCATCTCATCCAGCAGAAAGCTGTCTGCCATTTCTGCATCCATTTGGGTCAACACATGGCAAAAGGCATCAAATATATCATTCCACGCAGGGTAATCGACCTCCCACTCACCGCCAATCTCCTCGGTGGTTTTTCCGGGATAAGTGATTTCCTGCCACTGATGAAATTTTCTTGCCTGCTCCAGCAGGCACTCCCTGATGTCCTTTGCCATACGCTTACCTCACGATTTTCCGAAATGGTCCAGATATAACTCCCGCACAGAATAAGGACCTACAAGGGTTGTTTCCTGTTGGCCATCCCAGGAATACACATGAATTTTGCCCTCGTCCCCAATGTACTGCTGCTCCTCAAAGGATGCAGGGAAGGGGAAGCTTTCTACCATGCTCCAGTCGATCTTGGGTTTCAGACCATCAAACTCCTCGCGCTTGAGCCTTTTGAAGTTAAACACCAATGCTGCTCCAATCCCATCGAACAGCAAGTCTGCGTATTCTCTGGGGGTGATGCTCTCGCTTACATTGGCAGCGTCAATATTGACATCCAGAACCTTGTTGCCGCAGTTTGTCCAGATTTTGTCGGGAGAGAACCAGGTGGTGCGTTCCTCGGCGTCTGCAAAATCCTCACGGGGATACCATCCGTTTGCGCTGTCCGACTTGACGCCTTCCCGAAGCGGCCCGTTGTACGGGGAAAGCGGATAATATCGGTGCCGCACCGGATCAAATCGGTGAAACGAAATTTTCAGCAGATACCTATGCTTTTCGCTGAGCATGAGCTTATGGGGCTTCACGATATGTTCTTCGATCAAACTCCAAATGTACTCATCCACACGGATGGATACACGGGGACGGTCGAATAGTGTGATTTTGTTGGTGTCTGTATCCACATTGAGCCAGACGCGATTGATCTCAACCATTGTCATTCCTCGCTTTTCAAAACGCTCCGCTATAAAATCAGCTTTCCCAGATGGCCTCAAATTCCGCTTTCTCTATGACGCAGGCGTGGAACTCCTCGCCCCAGATATGGGCGTTTAATTCCTCCACGGTGGGGATGGGCGTAATTTCAATAGCTCCATCGTAAAGGTCAGGTATGTTGCGGGTGCGGCCATCCGCAGAGATGTCTATGGAGCGGAGGGCCAGCCGCTCATTTTCGGTATCAACTTCATAGAGGATTACCGACGGCTCTCCCTCCGGCGCATCCTCCCAAAAGAGTTTGATGTACTCGATCATTCCATTTCCCTCATTTGAACCAATGCCACCCTGTCTCGGTATATGTAATCCTCCCCATGGCCCATGCGCCAGCCAATGGAGTATCGCTCGATCTCCCGGTGGGCCAGCCAAGGGGGAGGCATGATTTTCTTATCTTGTAGTGCCATATTGTTTTCCTCATTTCTCTTGCAGCTTCTTCAGCAGCTTCACGATCCGCTCCCGGTTCTTTGCGGTTTTCATAAAGGTGGGGAGATGGTCGGCCTGGGTCATTTTCGCTCTTCCCGGCGGCTTTTCCCGCAGGTCGGCGCTGAGATAGCCGATCAGATAGGCAAGATGTTCTCGGTTGAGTGCCCATACAGGTTTTCCCTGAAATGAAGTCAAAAACCATAGTTCCAACCCGAAATAAGGTTCTCGTCCATCCCTGATTTCGCCAATATATGAAAACGCCTCCGCTGTTTTATGGACTTCTCCCGGCATGATTGTCCCACAATAGGGGCAGGCCACATGGAGAACGGAAAAGTGCTGCCTTTCCTCATCTTCAATATCCACCCGGTAGTACCTGCCGCAGTTTTTGCACTGGTTATGGACATCATAGCGGTAGATCGTCCGGTCACGGGCCACCTGATGGCCGCAGCTCAGGCAGCGGAAATAGGCGTTATCCTCATCCGCGGTCACCACGCCCGTGCCATGACACTTGGGGCATTTCACCTGAATGCCGGAGGTGAGAGCGTCGTATGCACTGTATGTAAAGTAGGGTTCATCAACAATTCGGCTCATAAACTCATATCCTCAAAAATCCCGAAGTTCCTCAAACTTCTCAATCAGGGCTTCTTTTTGAAGCGTGCTGTCTGGCAGAGCATCCAGAATATCCCGCAGAGCCATGTAGATCTCGTCCCGCTCCACGGTTTCGATAAAGCCCATCTTGTTGAAAGTCTGGGTGTAGGCGGCCACGGCATCCAGCGCCTGGGCCTGGGCATCCTCGTCCGACTGGGCAGCCAGCTTCACCAGCTGGGAACGGGTCTTGCGGTATTGACTGGCTGCCTTTTTTGCGGCGGCGGCAGGGATATGCTCCGCGCCGTCCCAGCCTCGGAAGGGATTGTCCAGGTTTTGCGCCAGCCACTCTGGTTTCCGGGGCTTGGTGATCCGCAGGTCCATTCCCGGCTTGCCTTTCCAGAGCTGCTTTGTCGCTTTTGCCGTATCTTCCGACAGGCTGGTCATCCAGAACCAGCGAAGTTCCGGCATCTGCTCCGGGGTGGGGATGTCGTCCGCCCCGTAGCCGAACAGATCAAAGGTGGAGAGGTTCGTCAGTTCCCGGAACTCTTGCACGGCGGAGAAGTTCCCAAGGTTTCCCGGCGCACCCCAGAGCCGCAGCTCCTTTAAGTGAGGATGGGCGTCAACAAGGGCGGTCAGATCAAAGTCCTTCAGCTGGATGCCATGCAGCCCCCAAAGGTTTGGCAGTTCCGTGTGCGGGCGGTATTCCCCGATAAATTGGAGGGTCAAACCGCTGCCATCTTCGGGGGCATGGATGGTACAATCGTCCGGCCCCTTGTTCTGAAATAGGAGCTGCTCTGTATCCTCACCCAGCCACAGTTCCTCCAGTCCGGTCATGTCCAGCATTAGCTTTCTGATGCTGGTGCCCCGCAGATCAAGTGTCCTCTGACCGTGGTTCAGCAGGGTTAGCTCACTGATAAAGGGATTCCCCCTCAGAAATTCCAGCAGATCCGGGTGCCACCGCTGGCAGTTGAGGTCGGAGAGGCAGGGCAGCGCCGCCAGTTCCAGCGCCGAGTCGAATGGCTCGTACTGGTCCATGATCCGATGGCTGCTGACCTTCACCGGGATACCGCCGATCTCCGTCACCCCGTCGCTCTCCGCGGCCTCCTTGAAGGCCCGCCGCCGCTCCTCCGGGATGGCCTGCCACCGGATCTGGAGATACACATCATAGCCGTCACTCCAGCCGCCGTAGGAGCGGCAGGGCTGGTCGGTGAAGGGTGGCAGGGTACCCACCAGCGTGTACTGGGGCGTGACCTCCATCGGCACCCGCAGCAGATGAAGGTCACGGGACCAGTACATGAAATCTATGTAGAGCAGGCGGAGATGAGGCAGTTCCTCCGCAGTCAAAGGGGCGTCGCCTACCCAATCCAGAGAGAGGATCACCGCCCAGGGCTCCTTGCTCACCGAGTCCGGCGGCGCAACGTAGGCCACCTGGCAGGCAGTGTAGCGTTTCAGATATTGATTGTAAACGGTATAGACCTCTCCGGCGCTGGCTTTCATGGGTTCACGCTCCTTTCATCCGTCTTTCTCTAAATAAAATCCCCACACGCAGTTGGAGAACTCTCCGGCGGCAAAGCGGTGGATCTGCCCATCGATTTCCACCTTCCAGACCTCAAAGGTATGGTTTTGGTGATAGGCAGGATCTTGGACTTTTACCCGCTTGCCAGTGGTTTGCCAGTGGTAGTCAAAGATATTTACGCCGAACAATTTGCATTGGCCGTCTGGGCCAAAGGTTTCATATTCCCAAGCCATGTGATGCCTCACAATCCCGTGCGCTGCCAACCGTTCAGCCGCTCCTGCACCGCATCAATCTTCCAGCCTTCGCCCACGCGCTTCATAAGAAAGCGGCGGTCAAAGTCGGTGGTTTTCTCTTTGGTGTAGATGTAGAGCTTGTTTTTGGTGATCTGCTCTGCGTCAAGGAATTCTTCCCCGTTGTAGGTGCCCTGGGCGCTGTACGAAAGGCCCAGGGGCCGGAAGCCCATACGGGGCTTTTCACTCACATACTTCTCCCAGATCGCCAGCAGGCGGGGTACAGCCTCGGCATCCTCAAACCCGGCCTGCTCCATATACCGCTCCCATTCTGTCATCTCGGCAAAGAAAGCGGACAACACACTGCGGCATTCCTCCGCCGCCTGCTCATCCAGATGGACGGGCTTTTTGGCCTTTTCTCGCTGGAGCTGGGAGAAGTGTTCCATCTGCTCCTTGGTGAATTGCACATGGGCCACCGGCTCAATGCGGTTGTTGCCAGCGATGGCCAGCAGGCCATTATAGGTAACGGCGGTATGGTCGATCTGGATATGGGAGAGCTTGGGGATGGAGGCCGCCTGGAGCAGACCGGCGTCGTCCAGCCCGGTCCGATTAAGGGTCAAAAGGTCCAGCTTGCTGCCGTGCAAGGCGGACAGGCCGCTGCCGTGAATGGCAGAATTGCCGTCCAACAGCAGATAGCGAAGTTTGGGCATGGGGTCAAAGATGGGGAAACAGGCGTCAGTGAGGGAGCCGTTCTCTACGCCGAAGTTAGCCATACTTTTATGTCCGGCAAAGGGTATAAGCAGTTCATCCGTCGCCGGATAATCTTTCACATGGAAGCCCACCAGGGTGTAACCGGCCAGCCGCTCCATGAGTTCCATAGTCAGTTCCGGAATTTCAAATTTCTTTTCTCCGTCCAAGGTCAGAACGCCGTTTTCCCAGTCCGCTGTCCGCGCCCGTTTTGGTAATTCCATGATGTACCTCCTTATTCCTGCTCCTTATAACTGGCTTCAATGTCAATGAACCGCACATACACGGCGCAGACTTCGCCCTTGGCGTCGTAGCCGAAGTAGACGGGATAGTAGCCGTCACCCCAGCCGGAAGCGAAGATGGGCAGATTGCAGTCCGTGTCCGGCACCGTCCAGTTGAGCCAGTCGCCGCAGTCCCCCTGATATTTGGGGTGGGCTTGGGCGTTTTCCTCCAGTAAGTCGCAGAACAGGTCGTTATAGGGGTCAATGTCCGGATCTTCCTCCAGCCGCTTGGCCCAGTATGTCTTGAAGGCCACCTGGGTCTGGAGGTCCGCAATACACCCCATCCCGGCATCTACGCCGAAACCGAAGTAGTCATCATCTCCCAGTGCCGCATCCAGATTCTCGTTGCCAACCATGCCCAGCTCATAGCGGACAGGCTTTTCCTGAGAAACCTCCACCTTGACGCAGGCATAGCGGTCGCCGTATTGTTCGCTGGGCACCACGCAGATTTTCACGGGATAAGTTCCGGAGGGGATCATTTGAAGGAAAGGCAGAGTGTCCTCCAGCTCCACCAGCGGATCGCAGGCGAAGATCTGCCCGGTGGGGAAATGGACGGCACCGATGTCCAGTACATCCACCGCCATGTTCCCAATCACTTTCTCTGTGAAATGGGCCTCCAAGTCATCTTTACAGGTCAGTTTGTTCTCGATTGCTTCGTATTTATTCAGCCATTCAGTTATAGGCATATCAGTTTCCTCCTGTTGATTCTGTTTCTTGATGTACACACTCTTTGAGCCGTCCCAGTAGCAGTTCACACACCGACCATCATGAAAATGATGGGCACAATTCGGGTAGCCATAGAGAATATGGGCACATTCCGGGCATAGCCCCATCATCTGTGAGGAGCCTTTGAAAAACAGGCTGCCGCACTCATCACAAACGACCAGTTCTTTTTCTGCCATAGGGATCACCAGTCCCGTTCCCGGATGGCCTCCTCGGTGTCAATAGGGATATTGAACCACTCCAGAATGTAGGCCACGGTTGCCGCGATACATTCCCGTGCCACCGTTTCGATCTCGCTGTCGTGCTCGTCAAACACCTCCTGTAGATCATTGATGCCGCAGACTGCCTTATCCAGCGTTTCCTGCACCACTTCGGTATCGGTTTCGCCGTTCTCCAGCAGGTCGATGACCTTCTGAAGCTCGTCCTTTACCTTGTCTACCAAAAAAGCAGGATAGTAATTGTCTTGATACATCTCGTCCAGCAGTTTGTAATTGGGGTCAAATGCTTTCATCGTGATTTCTCCTTTCTCATTCAAACATCAAACCGTATGATTCGGTCAGGCTTCCGTCGTCCTCGTGAAATATACACTGATACAGAGGCTCACGCTGGGTTGCTTTGCGGAACCGCTCCAGAACCGGAGCCAGCGGCTCACCGGTAGGGATGCCGAGGGCATCAGACAACCGCCGCAAGCTGTCCATATCCATATCTTCCAAGTTGCAGTTGCGCTGCCTCTGCCCATACTCCTCCAATGTCTTGGAATCCACATACTGCTTTGTGTCACAGCAGTCGTGCCAGCAGATACAGCTCACAAGCAGGGAAAAGAGATCATCCATGCTCTCGGCCAGACGGCCTGCCTCCCCTTCGCTGCTGTAATATCCAATGGAGCCATCTTCCAACAGGTGGTATTCTCCGCCGGAGCCATCTCTGGCAAAGGCCATACCGGGCAGGGAAAAAGTGCATCGGCCTTCTGCGTCATCCCGTGGGGACAACTCATCCAGCAGGAAGAAGTCAAACATCGAATCAAGTTCATCCGCCAAATCAGGGTTTTCATGCAATATCTTCAAATAGTCCATAGCCGTTTTCCTCCGTTTACGGTTCTTAGGTCATTTTGCGCAGCTGTTCCAGCCACAGCGTTTCTTCCATCATCTCATCATTTTGGTAAAAATGGTCTTTGTCACGGGCCAGATGATCTACAAGCAGAGCCGCGTCCACAGGAGTGCAGACTGTGAAACTGTCCCGATCCGCCCCCTTAATCTCCCGGTTGAGGTAATACACCCGCTTGGCATCGCGGGAATACCAGTGCCCAAGCAGTTCCCAAGAAGTCAGCTCTGCTTTGGGAAGCTGTTTGCCGTAGGCATAGATCCGTTGTTCATCCCTGGCAAAATAGGTATCGCCCAAGGAGCGGAAAGAGGAAACTTCCGCGCCCTTGATGATCTTTACCTTGCCGTCTCCGTTGTGGAAGTAGACCTGCCGGCTGTCCTTTGCATATCCCTGGGGCGCACCCGAATCGTTCTGGCCGTTGTCCAACACCTGGAATGCTGCCAGCTCTGCATCTGGGATTCTCCCGCTGGTGGTGTAGACGGCTGTTTTGTCCATGGCATAGGCATAGTTTAACACCCGAAACGATGCCGGGTCTGCTCCATGAAGGCGAATCCCACCAAGAAAGCAGGCCGTAGAGGATTTGCCCCAGTAATGCCAGCAGCAGAAGTCTTTGGGCGCAACACCCTTCAACAAGCCGTTTTCATATAGGCCGGAGAAATAGACGGCTCCATCCCGAAGGAAAAATTCGTTGTCCACTGGCTCTGTGTTGGTAATTGGTTGCAGCGTTTCTTCGTGCTCGGCTGTGATGCTCAACTCGATCTCATCATCGCTGTAAACTAAGTAAAGCCCATGAGGGGATTTTCTATCGAAATGCAGTTCAATGTCACAATATTTGAGTATCAAAGGCTTTCCGCCGCTTCTCATGGTGGAAACGGCATCGGGCTTCCCGAAGATCTCTATGACCTCATCCTGCGACATTCCAAATTTTAGCGGTAAAATGTCCCGCGGATTCTGCAATATTTGATTGCGCCAAATCGTAAAATCCCGTTTCATAGTTTTCCGTCCAGTGCCCCCACAGTTTTCATGGCAGCGGAATCAAATTTGCACTGCCGCAGTTCCCGTTCGATTAGGGCAAACGCATCGGGGAAGCACTCGATCTCGTCCTGATACTCATATTTCGCATACAGTTTCCCGTACTCCGAGATCCAGACCTCTGCCGGGTAGTAGTAGCCGATGTGACCGATGGGCTGGCACTTCTGACCGGCAGCCTGTTCGATCTCCGCCAGCTCACAGCCGGACATATCCCGGAAATAGGTTTCTTCCAAATGGTTTTTGATCCCGTTGACCAGGTAAGGGAACAGAGCAAACTCAAAGTCAGCCGCCCATTTCAGCTTTTTCTGCGCCAAGTACCACTCACAGCACAGGCCGAAATACTTGCGGTAAAACCGCTGGGTGGTCTTCATCATCGGGACACCATGATCGGCGTAATACTGCTCTGGGGTGGAAATATCCACACTGCGGCCTTCGTACCATCCGGCGTACTCCATCAGCTGCTTGACCTTGCTGCCCAGATCGCCAGAGATAGGGATGCGTTCTTTAATCATTCAATCCACCTCCTGCCTGCTGCGAATCAAAGTTCATTTGGATACCCGATCTTGTCCAGCCCCACCTTGATTTCTTCCCATTCATTGCGCTTGGAGTTCAACGCAGCGACCAGTTCTTTTGTTACCGGCACCCCATCAGCAAGCTGGCGCACAGCCTCCAAAGGCAGGTCTGCTGGGTAAAACCACTTTCCATACTCCACATAGGTCTGTGGATTGCCATCAATCATGGAGAGCAGATCCTTGGATGTGTCCTCGCCGTCCATGGGATTGCAGTGCCAGGTGATTCCATCTTCCGTCCAGACGCAGAAGGTGCTTTTCATCTTTTTGACCTCACGGCTACTCATAAGCTTTTGCAAAGCAGGGGGCATTCCATTCGTCAGGTCTTCGACACGGGGAAGTTTGTCCTCCCAGTCGTAGAGTTCAGAATCCACGCCGTTAATCACGCAGCCTTCGGGCGCGAATAGGACAATCATACTCTGGTCGCTACCATCGGTGGCAAAGAATGCCTCCTTTCCTTTTCGCCATGCAGGGTTGTAGGTATAGTGGCGGATGAAGCTCCATTCCTCCTCCACCATGATGATGTCCAGAGCCGCCAGCCCTTTGCAGAATTTTTTCAGGCGCTCCGCATTGGGAAGGCCAGATAAATCTTTTGTGGAAATCATGTGGTTATCCTCCTGTCTTTCGTCACCACAGTCGGTCAATCTGGGTATATATCTTATTAGGCTCTCTGTCCGTAAAACTGGTCAATGAGTCAGTGGGTTCTGTAAGCGGCATCACATTTAAAATATCCAGTACATAATACCAGATTCCTGTATCCCAGTCCCGGAACCGACCATTGCAGACAGCCCGACCATAATCACCAGGAATCAAATCCAGTGCCAGCTCATTGAGGGGCTGTTTTTGCCCGGTCTTATTATAGGTATATCGCTCCGGCATCGCACCAATATGCCAATCATAGCGGTAACGCACCCGGATTCCGGGCTCCTGCTGAATCAGTTCAAAAGGGTGAAGTCGCACTGTGCCATTCGGCTTCCATTCCATCAGCCTGCGACAATCCTTATTGATCTGAAATCCATCGGGTCTCTGTAAAATAGATACAAAGTGTGTAGGCAGGCCAAAGGAATAGTAAGAGAAAAAGTCTTTCGGCAGCAGCATCGCTCTGGGATACTGGTTCCGTTGTGCGGCGGCGTTTCCGCCCCGACAGTCTTTATACCATTGCAAGCGGATCTGCTGGATCAGAAGCGTGGGCAGATATTTTTCTCTTTTTCGTTCCTCAGCTCTCATGGGTGATACAGAAAATCTCCTTGTTCAAATCAAAGTAGATCACCATCAGTTCGTCAGTAATCTCCGGATTGAAGGACAGGTCCAGAATGAAAACTTGCTGATCCATCTCGTCATCCACCAGGCTGCCGAACCGCTTGAGCTTCAAAAAGTCTACCATCTCGGCAAAGGATAGCTTGGATGGATCGGTTCCCAGAAAGAGTTCCGCCGCAATATCCGGGCCTACATCGTCTCGGTGGAACTCCATAAAAAATGTCACAACGCTATGGTAGCGGCTGTCCTCGTCCGCCAGCGCCGCTTTGATGGCGGATTTAGCCTTTTCTGCCAGTTTTTCCGCCTCATCCAGCATTTCTCCCACTGCATCCATGGCAGCAGGATCGCCGGTCAGTTCTTCCTCTACATCGAAGATAAAGGGCAGTCCCGTGTTTTTGGGAAAAGTAAAGATTTCCTCACCGGGTGTATATGTAAAATCTATGCGTTTACAGTTCAGTTTCATCTCTGCGCCTCCTTACTCATGCCAGTTCCGCGTCCAGTATCTGAACTGGTTTTCCTTTCTCGTTCACATAGTAAAGGGCGATATAGTCGATGCCGTCCCGCTTGACCTGTTCCCACGGCATCCGTTCACCATTGAGCAGTTCCACGGTATCCGCTTCATCCGGTTCGAAGTCCTCTTTTTCGTCTTCATAGTCGATACTGTAACCCAGCTCCAGCACCAGTTTGGAGGCAGGGATCTCATACCGTTTGAGGGGACGGTGCTCCAGCTCAGATGGATCATGTTCATCGCAGAACATATTGTCGTAGCCATGCCGTCCACCGTCAAAGATGACGAACTCCTCTCCGTTTTCCGGGTCACGGGCTGCCACCAGTCCGGGAGCCACATCGCCATCTACAATATAGGATTGGGGCTCTCCTTTCGCCGTGAGCAGATCTCCGTAATACCAAACCTCCAGCAGTTCATTGCCGGTGGTGGAACAGAGTGTCACGGTAGGCAAACGCTTCTCCGCCCATTCTTTCACATGGCCGATGAGCCAGGTGGGATATTTCTCAGTCATCATAGTCTTTCTCCTCCTACTTCAATTTCAGCACAAATTCCCAGATACTTACCACAATCAGGAGGACGCCCAGCAGGAAGAAAACCACACGCCGGTATCCTCTGCTGTGGCGATAGGCATCCCGCGTACCATTGGGGTCGCAGAGCCAGTTCCAGTTGCGGATCGCTCCAATTAAAATCACGGCTCCAATGAACACCGAGGCAATATACCAATGATCTTGTAAAAAAGTCATTATCTTCTCATGATCCATTTCGCTCTCCCCTTATAAAAACACCTCAAAACATGCTTCATTTCTTTCAATATAACAAAAAAGCCTCGTTCCATACCGTCATTATAAATAATAACAGTTTGGTACAAGGCATAAAAAGACCGCAAGAGGAAATCCCCATCCAAGATTAGATATGGCTTCTTCTACAGACACTATTAGCTTTTTATATCTATTATAAATAATTGGGGGCTGTTTCCATGACTGATCCATGGGCAAAACCTCTCTTATATGTGTATTTTTATCTTTTTATTCTATCATAAACGATTTTTATTGTAAAACTTTTTCTTACTTTTTCACTTTCCTTATCCACTTTTCCTTCCTAAAAAAACAGAGAGCAGCTCATGTTATACTGCTCCCTGTAAAAAGATTATTGTATTTGATTCGGTTAAGCACTTGGAATAAAAGTTCCATTACCATCCCATGTGCCTGGGCGTTTGGTAAATTCTGGATGGGAAGGACAATTTAAGAACATATTGGTAAAATTGGATGTATTTAAAATATCCCAGTCATTCAACGCTGATGTATCTGTAAGCTGACTAATTCCATTGAACATTGCTTTCATATTATTTACAGCACTAGTATCCCAGTTTATTAGAGCGTTCAAATCCGTTAAAGATGAGCATCCATCAAACATAGAACTCATATCGGTTACATTCCCAGTATCCCAATCTGCTAATGCTCCTATATTTATTGGTTTTAGGGTAACAATCATTTCGCTCCACAAAAAAGCAGCCCGGATTATTCCAGACTGCAATTTCCATCTTTTATACTTTTATCAAACATCCACCTCGTAAATATATTTATTTCAAATCTAATGTTGTGGTAATAAAGCATCCAAAAATATTGTAATAAAGTTTGCCTTTTCATTATTCAAATCAGTCACTTCCTGCATATCTTTTATTTTGAAAACTCAGTACCTTAAATAAATCTTCATACTGTGAAATAACAAAATCGGCTTCATTTATATCAAATGTCAGTTCGGGCGTATTTATAATGTTGTGGCCTACAATCTTATTCCGATAAATCGCTTCGCCACATACTATATTTATCAACAGCAAAAACAATATCCCAAACTTTATGAATATCATCGTTGATAATCGCACTTATACTTGAAATTGCCATCTATATTTCTCCTTTGAATCTTAACCATTTCATATCTCCTCATAAAGAGAACTATTTATTCCCGATATTAGAACCAACTTGTTTTTTCGTCCCTAAATTCAGGTTGGGTGCTATGCTCATAAGGATTATAGTTATTCAAATTGCAGCCGAACTCTTTCAATGATTTTATTTTATTATCCGCTGTCCATTCCACCAACGAAATACCATCAAATTCCTCTATACGCCCATTGTTCATTTCATTTTTAAAATACCATTCCACAATCGTCTGGTTTTCTTTGTGGAAAAATTGTTTTATTTCCCAAACAACAACTTTACCACGAGTATTCCATTCCTGAAACCAGTGTTTTACGAGTTGACGATTAGCATATTGGGTTCCCCAGCTTTCAATATAAATTACATCTTCTGCAAAAATATTGTCAATACCTAAATCCTGTTTTGTAAGCCACATTTCAAACCATAAATGAATAATTTTTTCCCTTTCATTCACAATTCATTACCTCGCTAATTTCAAAGCAATCCTACATATCTTGCATAATCAGAATAGTTCCTAATATATATCCGCAGTCCCATTCCTTGAAAATTTCATTATCATAATGGAAACAGGGGTGTTTAAATACAATACCTGAACCAATTCCATTATCATAAGTTTTCAGATAATCTTCATCAGCAGAAGATAAGACCTTAACCGTATCTGGAAATGTTTTCCAAAATACTTCCTCATCTGTATATAAATCTTTTTGGTACTGAGGTAACGCTAAAATCTCGCCTTTCATAAGAAAATCAACGGATAACCGCTTAATTTTCAAAGAGGGCATTTCCCCATCTTCTGGTATATCATATACTGCCTCATCAATTTCAATTTTTAACAAATCAACACCAAGTGAATCAAAAAAATATTTTTGTTCTTTAGTAAGGCTGTCAATAAAATCTTGATTCAAAGCTTTATCTTTTGAATAATCATTTGACTCATAAAATAACTTCGTCGATTCTATATCAACATCTAATTGCCATGGCATAAATTCAAAAAGCATATTCGTCACTCCTAAATAACAATTCCAATTTATGAACCTAAAAAAGAGTATTTTTACTTGCTATTTCTATCACTCTTTTTGAGTAATACTCTGATAAAATGCCGCCAGTTGATTTAGTTTTTTATTTGATTTCTTATAGTCCATTCCTAACTCTCTATACATAACTGCCACAACCATAATGAATGACTTTATTGCTAAGTCTAATGCATACTCTTGTCCTTCATCCAAAGGACTGAGATCAATTGTTGCTAAGCAGTTACCAAGCCTGTTTGTATTTCCAAAATTACTGGCATGTAAAGAACAGCAGGCTCTCTTATATGCGAAGTATAAATTTATAACCATCGTTTTGTAATTTCCATCTGTATGTTCGATGACATATTCGCACATATCTGTAAAAGAGTAATGACCTGACCACCAATAATCTTTTAATTTGCTTACAGAAAATTGTTTCCGCAATTTCGCAAGCTCGTTCTCGTAGTCCTGCATTTTTTCTTTTTGTCCTGCGTACCTGCACATTGTTTTTAAATTTTTATATCTTTGCACATTATAATCAGCATAATATTTCTCTACCATTCTGTCTCTATCAACACCTTCACACTGTGCTTCAAATACAGAGATAATAATGAACTGTTCAAACAAATTACGGGCCAGGCCAAGGGCTCCATCCGGAAAACCATTTTTACATAATAAAATCAATTCACGGAGAGTCAAAAGACTTTTTCCCGTGCAGTTTAAAACAAGATTCATATACGATTCTTCCTGCTTATAATGGCCATGATTTATCTTATCCGATATCTCGTCTTCTATTAAATCTAAACACTCTTCTAATTCATCTATGCGGAATTTTAATATAATATCCTCTTGTGTCATCTGATCTCCTCATGATTTCATTCAATTCTATTAGCGTCAGACTCTAAATCAAAGTTTCTGTAATGCCACATACGCTTCCTGCAATGCTTCATGGAATTTTGATTCTTTTATTTCCGAAGTCAGACCAGGCTCATCAATATAAAATAAACAGGCTTCCGGTACTGTATCCATAAAGCACTTGTGAAACAGCGGATTTTCATAAGTATTTGCGTATTCCGTATAAAAGGGTTCTGCTTGATCGTAATATTCTTCTTTCGTGATTCTTCCGTCCAGATAGTCCTTCATTTGATCTAACAAAACCGCTCTAAACTCCATGTCGCTCATGCTCATTTATCCACTCCCATTTTATATGTTAAAAATTACGGATTCCTGACAGGATTATATCACAACTATAATCCCATGTTCAACTGATCCGACAAATCGAACACCTTAAAATCCCATACTACTATTCCCATTACTCCATCAGCTTTTTATAGATTTCTTCCACATCATAGTCTGGAGCAAACGATTTTGCCACATCCATGATTCTCTGCACCTTTCCCACATCATCTTCCTCCAGCTCATTTGCAATCGTGACTGCATCCTTGCCTTTTAATGCCTTTTTACACACCTTCCCGATCAGCCAGGTCAGCGATGCATACGCCAATCGTTCTTCCCTGACCTGTGCCCTGAAATCTTCCTCCGCCCATCTTAACTTTTCTTCCAAAGTAGCCATATTGTCTCTCTTTTACTCTTCTTCTGATTTTTTCATCGAACGATGAGCGTAAATATGAGGTGGTAGCAATGCAGGCTGACATAAACAGGTTCTGAGTATATTTCAGAATACTGAGTATAGAAAAGAAATGTCCGGAATAAAATAAAATTATATACGCAGGTGCCTTTTAGGTGGCTCGGAGAAGATCCGGGCTTTTTTATATTCGTTTTCAGGAGATAATTTCACATGTTCAGGAACACAAAAGGAAACAGGCGTTTTCTGGATTTTTGGCTTTTTCTATTAAAAAAGAAATAAGCGACCGTTTGAAAATACTTTTCCCATTTTTCGTACCTGCTGCGGCACAATATGTTTTTGCTGCAGAAAAGAAAAAACCACAGCCAGTCAGGGTTTACCGACTGTCCGTGGTCTTTTCCAATTTATTATGACATATGTGTTTTTGCTCTTTGTTTCCGTTATAATGGGAATTAACAAATCCCCCAAACGAACCTCAAACCTCATCAATGGCATGACCGATATCATTTCTCATATATTTATTCCCAAATTCCACCCACTCGGTTGCCTTGTAAGCATTGGCACGGGCCTCTTTGAGATTGCCTCCTGTGGCTGTGACGCCCAGCACCCGGCCGCCGTTTGTGACAATCTGGCCCTGATCGTTTAATTTTGTGCCTGCATGGAATACAAAATATCCGTCTGCATCCTTAAAACGCTCCAGGCCGGAAATAGGATAGCCCTTTTCATAGTGCTCCGGATATCTGTCCGATGCCAGGACTACGCATACGGCTGCATTGTCCTCAAATTCCAGTTCCACCTGATCCAGAGTGCCGTCAATGCAGGCTTCAAAAAGATCTGCCAGATCGTTTTTCATCCTTGGGAGCACCACCTGGGTCTCCGGATCACCGAAGCGGGCGTTGTACTCCAGCACCTTGGGGCCATCTTCAGTGAGCATCAGACCAAAGAAAATGATCCCCTTAAATTCTCTGCCCTCCGCTCTCATGGCATCCACCGTAGGCTGATAGATCTTTTCCCTGCAGAATGCATCTACCTCGGAGGTATAGAAGGGACTTGGGGAAAATGTGCCCATTCCGCCTGTATTTAATCCCTGATCCCCATCCTTTGCCCGCTTGTGATCCTGAGCAGAAGTCATGATTTTGATGGTCTTTCCATCCACAAAGGATAAGACGGAAACCTCCCGTCCGGTCATAAATTCCTCGATTACGATCTCGTCTCCGGCAGAGCCAAACTGCTTATCCAGCATCAGGGTGCGTACCCCTTCCTTTGCTTCTTCCAGATTACTGCAGATTAAAACGCCTTTTCCCAGAGCCAGGCCGTCTGCCTTTAATACGATGGGCATTCTGGCAGTTTCCAGGTATTTGATGGCCTCCTCCGGGTCTGTGAAGGTTTCGTAAGCCGCTGTGGGGATATTGTATTTTTTCATCAGATCCTTTGAAAATGCCTTGGAACCCTCCAGAATCGCTGCATTTGCTCTGGGGCCGAAGGCACGCAGTCCTGCCGCCTCAAAGGCATCTACGGCTCCTGCTGCCAGAGGATCATCCGGAGCTACTACGGTTAAGTCAATCCCATGCTCCTTTGCAAAGGCCACCTGCCGGTCAAATTCCATCACACCGATATTGACGCATTCTGCAATCTCTGCGATTCCCGCATTTCCGGGAGCACAGTAAATTTTTTCTACTCTGGGGCTTTTTGAAAGCTTCCATGCAATGGCATGCTCTCTTCCGCCGCCTCCTATGATCAGAATCTTCATATCAACTCTTCCTCTCCTATACTTCCCCATGGGCGATCATCTGGATTGCTTTTGGAAGAATAATCCATTCTGCCTGCTCCATGACCCGTCTCTGCAGGATTTCAGGGGTATCTCCCTTTTCCACCTCTACTGCCTTCTGCAGAATGATCGGCCCCGTATCCATACCGCCGTCCACATAATGTACCGTTGCACCTGTGACCTTTACGCCTCTTCTCAGCGCTTCCTCATGAACCTTCAGTCCATAATAGCCTACACCGCAGAAGGATGGGATCAGGGACGGATGGATATTGATGATCCTTCCCTCATATTTTTTCACCATAGCCTCAGGAATTTTTACCAAAAAGCCCGCCAGCACGATAAGATCCAGCTTATATTTATCTACTTTTTCAAGAAAGGCCCTGTTAAAGGCTTCCCTGCTCTCAAACTCCTTCGGAGATATACATACAGCCTCAATGCCGTGCGTTCTGGCCCGCTCTAAGGCATAAGCGCCGGGATTGTTGCTGATCACTACACTGATTTCCGTGTCTGTGATCTTCCCGCTGTCAACGGCGTCCAGAATTGCCTGCAGATTAGTGCCTCCGCCGGATACCATTATCCCTGTTCTTAACATAAGGCCACTCCCTTTTCGCCCTCTTCAATGGAGCCGATCACATAAGGAGTATCTCCGGCCGCCCGGATGGCCTCCATAGCCTTCTCTGCATCTGCCGGGTCAACTGCCACGATCATACCGATTCCCATATTGAAGGTGTTGTACATCATTTCTTCCGCAATATTTCCCTTTTCCTGTAAAAGCTTAAAGATTGCCGGAACCTCATAGCTGTCCTTTTTAATCACTGCACGGACGCCGTCCTTTAACATACGGGGCACATTTTCATAAAAACCGCCTCCGGTAATGTGGCTGCAGGCCTTTACGGCCACTCCGGCCTTTTTAATACTCTTTAATGCTTTTACATAGATACGGGTAGGCGCCAAAAGGGCTTCTCCAAGAGTCTTTCCCAGGCAGTCATAATAGGTATTTAATCCTTCTGCGGTCATCTCCTGCTCAAATACCTTGCGCACCAGTGAAAAACCATTAGAATGTACGCCGGTGGATGCCATACCGATGAGCACGTCTCCTGCCTTTAAGCTCTCTCCTGTGATCATTTCCTTCCGGTCGCAGACACCGACTGCAAAGCCTGCCAGATCGTAATCATCCTCAGGCATCAGTCCCGGATGCTCTGCCGTCTCGCCTCCAATCAAGGCAGCCTCAGACTGTAAGCACCCTTCAGCCACTCCCTTTACGATGTCGGCAATCTTTTCAGGATAATTCTTTCCGCAGGCAATGTAATCCAGGAAAAATAAAGGCTCGCCTCCGGCGCAGGCAATATCGTTTACGCACATGGCCACCGCATCAATACCGATGGTGCTATGCTTATCCATGATGATCGCCAGCTTCACCTTGGTACCGCATCCGTCTGTACCGGATAAAAGCACTGGATCCTCCATGTCCTTAATCTTTGACAGGGAAAACGCCCCTGAAAATCCGCCCAGACCGCCTAATACCTCCGGCCGCATGGTTTTCTTTACGTGCTCTTTCATCAGCTCTACGGACTTGTAACCCGCCTCTATATCTACTCCGGCTTTCTTATAATCCATCATCATCTCATCCTCTCCTTTACATCTGTGCAAGGTATTCTTTATAACCCAGTTTTTCCAGCTTTTCCGCCTTTTTTACCACATCATTTTTAAGGCCCTCGGAATACAATTTAAGCTTTTCAAGAAGCCCTGAATCAGAAGCAGCAAGGATCTTTGCCGCAAGGATGCCTGCATTGGCTCCTCCGTTGATGGCTACAGTGGCAACGGGAATGCCGCTTGGCATCTGTACGATGGAATAAAGGGAATCTACGCCGCCCAGGTCTGAGGTCTTCATAGGAATACCGATCACGGGAAGGGGGAATACAGCTGCACACATACCCGGCAGATGGGCTGCCTTTCCAGCTCCTGCGATAATTACCTTAAAGCCCTTTTCCTCGGCGCTCTTTGCCCACTGAAAGAAGATATCCGGCTCTCTGTGGGCAGAGATAATCGTCATCTCATAATCAATTCCCAGCTGATCCAGGATCTCCGCTGCCTTTGCCATAACCGGCATATCTGAGTCGCTGCCCATTACAATTCCTACTTTTGCCATGTTTCAATCTCCTTTTCTAATAATAAATATTAGCTTTTCTAATAAGTATCTTTTTATATCTTAATGTTACTTATAATTATAATACTAAGAAACTCTGGCAACGTCAATACTATTCTTCTAAAAAAGAAGCTTAAAAAAGGGCGCATTACAGCGCCCGGTTTAATTCCTCTGTTCCAGGCAGCACAAACTGGCCGGCCTGAATCAGCAGAATTTCACTTCCGTCTGCCTTTACAGCCGTGATATCCCCCAGTTCATTATAAGGAATGGTAATATCTGTATGACAGCTGAAATAGGCTCTGGACATATCTTCTTTTCTTAAAAGGGAAATCTCATTGTCCCTGGCAATCACTTCTTTTCCGTCAGGATTGTACATGGGTGAATCCTCGGCAAAGCTGTAGCAGGTATCTCCCACTGCAAAGTGAGGCCCTGTCTTTTCTGCGATCAGGATAGGAAGCTTGCTGCCGATGTTGTATTTTTTTGCCATGGCATAAGCTGCGGTGTTGGTTCCAATAGCGAACTCGCCTAAGGGAAGCCAACTGTGACCGTTTAAGATTACCTGCTTTACCAGTTCTTTTCCTGAATCGAAATTTCCGCAGGAAAACTCCGTCACCCTTCCATCCTCAAACTCCAGACGAAGATCCTTAAAGAGATACTCCCTCACATAGACCTCCTTCACATGAAGCAGGCCCTTTGTTCCCTCTAATACCGGAGAAGTAAAGACTTCCCCCAGAGGAATATTTACATCGGAAACACAGTTTTCAAAGTTTGTTTCCCTGGAAGGGTCATCTAAAGTGTGCAGATGAACAGTCAGATCGGTTTCATTACCCTCCCGTCCTGTGATCCGCACATACTCCGCCTGATCCAATGCATCAATAAGCGTCTGCTGGATTTTCTGGTAGGTATCGTAATCCAAAGTATTGATCCGGATAGTTTCCTTAAAAATCTCCTCAAAATCAGGCCCGATCTCCGGTCTTGGAAATGCGATGATGGTAAAACTGGTCTCATCTCCGGGCATATACTGGTTCACGATCTGCCTGGATGCAGTGGCATAGGAAAGAGTCAGCTCCTGCTGGTGATCATTTAAAGAAAACGCAGTCTTCTTATTTACCGGCTCAAATTCCTCTTCCCCAAAGGTTTCCACCACAGCCGGACCGGCACACATAGCTGCCAGGTCTTTATATTCCTCATAAGCGGTTTTTAAAATAGACAGCTTGCGCTCCTTAAAAGCATTTCCCATATACAGGGCGCTGTCATAGCGGTGGTCATAATCATACTGGCGGTTGGCAGACGTACCGTAATATCCCCTTTTGCCGTTTGAACGGCGGTTTAATGACTCCACTGCGGCACGATAGCAGACCGGTTCCAGCCCCAGGCTGCGAAACTGCTCCACTGCACGGCGGATCATGCACTCAAATCCCAGCTGGTATTCCACTACCACTGTCTTTTTCTTTGAAAGATCCCTGCCCATTACCTCAAAGCCGCGGCGGTAGCCTTCTGTATAGGTATGGGCCATTTTTTCAATGGTTTCCTCCGGCAGCGAAGCCATAAACGCTGCCAGCCTACGCTCTGAATCAGAAACATACTCTCCGTACTGATACAGATAGCGCAGATCTGTCAGGTCTGAATCCATAATGATATCTGCTGCAAAGCTTAAAGCAGGATCCAGCCCTTCTCTGATCCGCCATGGCAGATGCAGATCTACATAATCGCTCACATACCAGTACAGCGCATCCCGTACCGCCTGCTCCCTGGGAGTCTCATTTTCCTCCTCCCATGCCTGGGTAAAAAGGTTATAAACCTCTAAAAAGATCTCGCACAAAATCGCAATATATTCCAGGCGCATTTCAAAGGCATACACAATGCAGCCCCTGAGTTCTGTATAAAGAAAGGATAAAAGAGGGCCAAATTCCTTTCCCAGACAGTCTGCCGCATAATCAGGATTGGCAAAGCTCTCCCCATAATTTTCAGGGAGAATATCCTCATAAAGGCGGTGATTCCAGTCTGAAAGCTCCTCTAAGGAAAGCTTCTCCCAGCTCTCCGGCAGTTCTTTCTCCCCAATTCCCCTGGCAGTTAAAAGCTCACGGATCATGCCTAAGAATCCGGCGGTCCGTTTAAAATAAAGGCCGTATGGCAGACGAGCGTCCTCCTCCTTAATCGAACGGATACGATCCAGAGAAAGCTCCAGGCGTTCCCTTACGGCTTCATTTTCTTCCCGTAATAATATTCTGTAATCCATAGAAAACTCCTACTCTACCGTCCTGTAAATCCTATGATAAGAATCACAGCCCAGATAATAATAAGAATGCCCTCCAGGGCGATTCCGATCTTAGCCAGGATATAGTTGCAGTTATCCTCCGTAAATGAAAGGATACCATACCACAGGCCTGCCGCAGCAGCCACAATGCTGGAAAACCCGTAGGCTCCTGTATTTAATCCTCCCTGTCCGGCTCCCTTTAAGGAAAGATAAATGCTGAAAGTTCCCAGCCCTAGTGCCAGGATTCCCAGTCCCAGACAGAAGAAGCTCTGTCTTGCAAAGGGATTTCTCACATAGGATATTTTATTTCCCACCTGTCTCAACGCTTCCACCTCCTGTAATGGATGAGAACCCTCACATAATGAGCGATCCCATGAATATAAAAGCCAATACCGGCTCCCAGCGTATTCAGGAACATATCGTCCACATCAAAGCTTCCCACCCGCAGGATCAGCTGAAGGGTTTCTAACATCAGGCTCCATATAAAGCCGAACATCACTGTATTATACCACAGGCGGCTTCTTTTGCTGATAATGGGCAGAAAGAAACCAAAAGGGATAAAGGCTGCGATATTACCTACAATATTGATCATAAAAAGGCCGAAGCCGAGAACCTCATAATAACGGAAATAACGGCCGATTTCTTTAAAAAGCACCAGATTGTAGGCATATTCCCGATCCGTTTCCGTTCGTCCGAAGGATTCTGAAAAAAACATAAAGTAGGCCAGAAGGCAGAGATACAGTATAAACAGTACCCATCCTGCCTTCTGGCGCGGGGTGGTATGTCGGATCATCACAGCCCGCCTGTTAAAATTCAATCTCGGATTTGCGCTTTAAAAGCAGCGCACCGTTTACGATTGAAATAATTCCCACAGCCAGTCCTGTCACTGCAATGATGATACCCACAGCAATACAGCCGGCGCCGGTATTGCGCATGGTCTTATATACTCTTTCCATATTTTTACTGCCTTTCATGGTTTGTACAGCCAGGTTCCATTCTAAGCGAATGGTCACGCCTGCGCTCCATACTCTGCATAGTATGCGTCAATGGCTGCCTTTAATGTATCATTGATCACAATTTTTCCACCGCATTCCTTATTGTACAGGTATTCGGTCACATCTGCCATGGTAACAATGGCTGCTGTGGGGAAACCATAGAGATCCTTGATCTCGTCTAAAGCACTCTTTGTTCCCTTGCCACGTTCCATACGGTTTAAAGATACGATCAGACCCTTGATCTCCACATCGCCCTGAGCCTTTAAGATGGGGAAGGTCTCCTCGATAGACTTACCGGAGGTGGTTACATCCTCGATGATCATCACACGGTCTCCGTCCTTAATAGGACTTCCTAAAAGAATACCTGTATCGCCATGATCTTTTACCTCCTTACGGTTGGAGCAATAACGGATATCCTTTCCGTAAAGCTCACTGATCGCCATAGTGGTTGCCACGCTTAAGGGGATACCCTTATAAGCCGGTCCAAACAGCACGTCAAAATCCAGGCCAAAATTGTCATGGATGGCCTTTGCATAATATTCGCCCAGCTTACGCAACTGTGTTCCTGTCACATATGCTCCTGCATTCATAAAAAACGGGGACTTACGTCCGCTCTTTAATGTAAAATCTCCAAACTTAAGTACATTGCTCTCTACCATAAATTCAATAAATTCCTGCTTATACTGTTCCATGTAATAAAACCTCCTTCATTTCTTCTACCTAATTTTACCATAGATTGCGGGCATTGTGAACTACCTATTGTCTGAAGCCAATGAACTTCCTGCTTCATAGACCTCGCTGCCTTACCCCACCGTCTAAAGCCAGTGGGATTGCGGCAGCCTCATTTCAACCTCCCAGCATAAATTTCTCTACGACCAGCCCCACCCCGTCCTCATTGTTTGAGGCAGTGATATAGTCCGCTGCATTGCGCACAGGAAGAACCGCATTTTCCATGGCCACTCCCAGACCGGCATACTGGATCATAGTCAGGTCATTATAGCCGTCTCCACAGGCGATCATCTCTTCCCGTTTCATGCCGATCCGCTCTAAAAGCCGCCCCAAAGACTGGGCCTTGTCAATTCCCTTTGGCATAACCTCCAGGAAAAATGGCTCTGAACGGTAGACACTGAAATCCCGGCCCATGGCAGCCTTTACCCGCGGCTCCACCGTTACCAGATAATCTCCGTCATCCAGCATCAGAAACTTTGGAACCGGAAAGGACACATAGCCTTTCATGTCTTCTACCTGGCGCAGAGGCAGGTGATTGATATTGGATTCCTTGACGGCATAGGGACATTCCTCATTGTTTGTGATGATCTCCTCCCCCTCATAGGTCAGGATATCCACTCCGTACTCCTCTGCCAGACCGATGATTTTCTCATTTGAATCCACGGGAAGCAGGGAGGAAAATACCACTTCCCCGGTGCCGCAGTTTGTGATCATACCGCCATTATAGGATAAAATATAGCTTCCGTACGCTGCAAGCTCAAGCTCCTCTGCCAGCGGCTTGATCCCTGCTGTGGGCCGCCCGGAAGCCAGAACCACGATCTTTCCCATTTTCTGGGCTTCCATAAGAGCCTGTTTCGTTCTGGGAGTAATGATTTTATCCCTGTTTGTGAGGGTTCCGTCCAGATCCAGGACGATCATTTTATATTCCATTTTATAAATTCTCCTGATTTTTCATTTAAACTGCCGGTTGAAACCGCTGTATCCGTTTTATTTTACCAGATAACCATCTATAAGAAAAGCCCGGATTCACCCTTGAGTTTCCGCTTTTTGCAGTGTGACCTGGGGTCTGGTGTGCAGGGCGACTTTGAAGGTCATTAGAAAACCTTAGAGGATTAAATTTTTTGTTAAAATCCATATCAAACCTGTTTGAGCGCAGCGAGTTTTTGATATGGCTTTTGTTTTTAGAAAAATTTCAGACTCTTAGGCTTTCTTATGACCGGAAACCGGAGCCCTGCACACCAGACCCCAGGGTGCGGTGCAAAATGCGGAAACTCAAACGGATTCACCCTAATGCAAAACATGCAATACAATAACAGTATAAAACCATATCCAAGGAGATTCCATTATGTATGCAACTCATACCCGAAAACTCTGGCCTCTTCTCACAGCCGGAATCCTTGCTGCGCTGTCCCTCTCTGGCTGCCAGTCCTCCCTCTCCCCAGACGGACAGACTGCCGTCACCCTCAGCGAAGTAGCCCACTCCATCTTCTACGCCCCCCAGTACGCTGCCATTGAACTGGGCTATTTTGAAGAGGAGGGCATTGATCTGACTCTTGTAAATGCCGGAGGCGCTGACAAGGTGATGACCTCCTTAATCTCCGGAGACGCCCAGATCGGTTTTATGGGTTCAGAAGCCAGCATCTATGTTTATCAGGAAGGTTCGGATGATCCTGCCGTCAACTTTGCCCAGCTGACCCAGAGAGCCGGGAATTTTCTGGTAGGAAGGCAGGCGGAGGAAGATTTTAAATGGCAGGACCTGAAGGGTAAGACGGTGCTGGGAGGAAGAGCCGGCGGCATGCCCCAGATGGTATTTGAATATATCTTAAAAAAGAACGGTCTTGATCCTGTTAATGACCTCACCATCGACCAGAGCATCAGCTTTGGCCTCACCGCGGCGGCATTTACCAGCAGTGCTGCGGATTATACCATCGAATTCGAACCTTTCGCCACAACCCTTGAAATGGAGGGAAGCGGTGCGGTGGTGGCGTCTCTCGGAACAGAATCCGGCTATGTACCCTATACGGCCTACAGCGCCAGAAAAAGCTATCTGAAGCAGCACCCGGAGGTAATCCAAAGCTTTACCAATGCCATCCAGAAAGGTCTGGACTATGTAAACAGCCATTCCTCTGAAGAAATTGCCAAGGTCATTTCCCCGCATTTTAAGGAAACGCCGGTGGATAAGCTGGCCCTGATTGTAGATCGCTACAAATCCCAGGATACCTGGAAGGAGGATACGGTCTTTGAAGAAAACAGCTTTACGCTGTTAAAACGTATTTTGGAGGAAGCAGGGGAATTAAAGGCAGAAGTCCCCTATAACGAACTTGTGACAATGGATTTCTCCAAAAAAGCAGCAAAAAATTCTCAATAACACCCTTGACAAATACTCTCTATTCATATATAATTCCCCTAATTATCACTGTATCACATTACTACGCTAAAGTTTTAGCATCACCCTTATGCTAAAGCCTTACAAAACCGCTAAAAGGGAGGATTATTATGAAAAAAACAGTTCAGATGTTAATCGTTCTGGCCTCTGCAGCCGCTCTGACCGCCATAAGCGGCTGCTCTGCCATAGGTTCTGCCCCCACTCTGCCATCAGAAACAATCCCTGATACCATATCCGCTTCCTCTGAAGCTGCCAAAGCCGCCTCTGAAGAAACCACCGGCAGCAATGGAGGAAGCCGCCTGAACGATATCCTGGCCCGCGGATATATTGAGGTAGCCATGGAGCCTTATTTTGCTCCCAATGAATTTATCGATCCTTCCAGACAAGGAGAGGAACAGTACGTTGGAGCCGACGTTGATCTAGCCCGTTATATTGCCGACAAGCTGGGGGTAGAGTGCCGGATCGTTCCTCTGGAATTCTCCGCAGTCTTAACCGGCGTTACCGAAGGCAAATACGATCTGGCGATTTCGGCTCTTGCCTATACCCCGGCCCGCGCAGAGGCTATGGAAATGTCAAAAGGCTACCGTTTTGATGAGGATAACGCCAACAATTTTGGTCTGATGATTCGCAGCGGAGATCTGGACACGATCAAAAGCGCTGATGACCTGACCGATAAAATCGTAGTCTGCCAGAGCGGCTCCCTGCAGGAGCTCTTTGCTACAGAGCAGATTCCGGCCTGCAGGGAGCTGAAACGGGTATCTGCTACCACCGACGGTTTTTTAATGGTTCAGGAAGGAAAAGCAGATGCGGTTGTGACTGAAAAAAAGACAGCAGAGCTTTTTATCGCAGCCAACGCGGAAAGCAGTATGGTCATTGTTCCCGATTTTTCCTTCGTCGTTGACGAGAGCACTTCCGGAACGCGGATCGGAATCCCCAAAGGCGAAACAGCTCTTTTAAACAGGATCAATGAGATCATTGATGAGGTCACAGCCTCAGGCATATATGACGAATGGTATGAGAAATACACAGCATATGCAAAAACTCTGGGATTATGACATCCTGCTCCCTGCAGGGATACACATAATAAAGAAAATGAAAGAAAGGTGACTTCCGATATGTGGGCAACGATCATCAAAATGTGGAATCGATACAGCTATGTATACATACAGGGACTGACGGGAACCTTGTGTCTGGCCGCCATCACCGTACTGTGCGGCACCGTACTGGGCACTCTCCTGGCCATCATGCGGCGTTCCCGCATCAAACCCTTCCAGTGGTTCGTACAGTTTTATGTCTGGGTTCTCAGGGGAACACCAATCCTTCTGCAGCTCTATTTTTTCTGGATCTTCCTTCCCAGAGCCACCGGGATTAAAATTCCTGACTCCACCTGCATCATCATCGCCCTGATCGTCAATGCCAGCTCTTACGTATCGGAAATCATCCGGGCCGGCATCCAGGCCGTAGATATCGGACAGACGGAGGCAGCCCGCAGCCTGGGGATGACCGCCCGGAATACCATGACTAAAATTATCCTTCCTCAGGCAGTTAAAAATATCCTTCCTGCCCTTGGAAATGAATTTATCACCATGATTAAACAGGCTTCCCTGGCGTCTGTCTTCTTTATCAATGAACTGACCACCTCATACAAAACCGTAGCCTCCGCTACCTTCCGGCAGGTGGAATCCATTATCATTGCCGGCATCATCTATCTGCTGGTGACCACAATACTCGGCCGGATTATGGCTTATGCTGAATGGAGGATGAAACAAAATGAACGCTGAAAACAAAATCTGTGCCGAAGCCCGGCCCATCATCCAGGTAAACAATCTGACAAAATCCTTTGGAAAGCTGGAAGTCCTGAAAGGGATTTCTGAAACTATTTACGAAGGCGAAGTAGTCTCTATCATTGGTCCCAGCGGCGGCGGAAAAAGCACCTTTCTCCGCTGCCTGAATCTGCTGGAAACCCCGGACTCCGGCACCATCCTGTTCCGAAACTCCAATATCACGGATCGTTCTGTCAACGTAGACCAATATCGTCAGCATCTGGGCATGGTCTTCCAGCATTTTAACATTTTCCCCCATCTGAAGGTAATAGACAATGTCACCCTCGCCCCGGTGCTGGAAAAAAAGATTCCAAAGGCGCAGGCAAAAGCCGCCGCTCTCCGTCTGCTGGAACGGGTAGGTCTCTCGGACAAAAAAGACGAATATCCCAACCGGCTCTCCGGGGGCCAGAAACAGCGGCTGGCCATCGTCCGTGCTCTGGCGATGGAGCCGGAGATCATGCTCTTTGACGAACCCACCTCCGCCCTGGATCCGGAAATGGTAAAAGAGGTGCTGAACGTAATCCGGGATCTTGCCAGCTCCGGCATGACCATCCTCATCGTCACTCATGAAATGGGCTTTGCACGGGAGGTCAGCGACCGCATCTTCTTCATTGCAGACGGCATTGTTCAGGAAAAGGGAAGTCCGGAGGAACTGTTCCTGAATCCGCAAAACCCCAGAACCAGAGAATTTCTGGGAAAAATATTATAAGTATATGGAAGGAGTACCTATGAAAACCTTGGAGTTTATCGAAAAGATTATCGAAGAAAAATCAACCCGTATCATCGAGGCCAACGATCAAATCTGGGAATTTGCCGAACTGGCATATCATGAATATCAGTCTGCCGGGCTGCTCTGCCAATTTCTGAAGGATGAAGGTTTTACGGTAGAAACCGGTCTGGCCGGTATCCCCACCTGTTTTCAGGGAACTTATTCCTATGGATGCGGAAAACCGGTCGTTGGTATTCTGGGAGAATATGACGCCCTTTCCGGTTTAAACCAGGCGGCTGCCTGCCCGTCCAGACAACCTATCATCCAGGGAGCACCTGGCCACGGATGTGGACACAGTGCCCTGGGTGCCGGAGCTCTGGCAGCCGCCATTGCCGTCAAGGAATATCTGAAAACCTTCAAAAAAAGCGGCACAGTCATCTATTTTGGCTGTCCGGCAGAGGAGGGGGCCGGTTCCAAACAGTTCATGGCCAGAGCCGGGCTGTTCGATCAGGTGGATTTTGTTTATACCTGGCACCCGGACTCCATCAATCAGGTGGACAACTCCCACAATAACGCGATTATGGGAGCCAATTTCCACTTTAAAGGCCTTACTTCCCACGCCGGCTCTGCCCCCTATCTGGGCCGAAGCGCCCTGGACGCCGCAGAGCTGATGAGCGTAGGCTGCAATTATCTGCGGGAACACATGATTCCGGAAGCCCGGATCCATTATGCCTACATTGACGCCGGCGGCACTGCCCCCAATGTGGTACAGGACCGCTCCACCGTCCGGTATGAAGTGCGTTCCCCTTATGTCCGCCAGCTGACAGAGCTGTTCAACCGTGTCGTGGATGTGGCAAAGGGTGCCGCCCTTATGACCGGCACTTCCATGAATTATGATCTGTCTATGGCCTTTACGGAATACCTCCCCAACAAAGCCCTTGCCCAGATCGCAGACGCCTGTATGCAGGAGGTAGGCGCACCAAAATGGACCGAGGAGGACTACCGGCTGGCCAGACAGTTTTTGGATTCTTATGATGATACTGCCCGGAAAATGATCCGTGACGAAATCATTCAGATCTATGGAGAAGACCGGCTTGAGGAAATTCTGTCCAAACCTTTAGACAGTGAGATCCATCCTTTCGATCCCAACCATATCATCCAGACTGCAGGCTCTACCGACGTAGGCGATGTGGGCTATGCAGTTCCTACTCTAAATCTGCGGGTTGCCGCCTGCTGTGTGGGCAATGTGGGGCACACCTGGCAGATGACGGCCCAAACCTGCAGCCTCATTGCCCATAAAGGGCTCCTAACGGCCGGAAAGATGATTGCCCTGTCTGCGATCCGCACCATGGAGCGCCCTGACATCATTGACGCCGCCAAGACAGAGACTCTTAAAAGAAACGGCGGTCATTATACCTGTCCCCTTCCCGATCACGTGCTTCCTCCATTAGAGACATATTAAAAGTCAAAAGCTTTCTCAAGCCTCCATATTTTTATCATCCATTTCAGATAATCTCCATACTGCGCCTCCCGCACCGCCTCTGCGGTCACTACATCCATCTCTCCGATCTTCTCTCCGTTTAACAGATATTCCAGCACCCCAGCCTTCTGGCCCGGCTCCACCGGAGCCGGAAGGGACTCGGAGAGAACAAGCTTCTTTTCCACAGATGAAAGATCTTCTCCCTTAAGGCTGAGATATCTGAATGTACCGTTCAAAACCAACTCTGCCCCGCTTTTAATTCCTCCTTCTACCGAAATTTCCGGAAGTGTGATCCCCTCTTTATCCTCATAAAGCTTACAGTTTGCATAGCCATAGTTTAACAGCGTCTGTGCGTCTGCAAAACGTGCCTTGAAATCAGGAGCAGCCATGATCGAAGCGATCAGGCGCACCCCATCCTTCTCTGCCGTAGCTGACAGACAGTATTTTGCCAGAGAGGTGGAGCCTGTCTTTAAGCCGGTAACCTTAAAATTCGTTGCCATCCGCAAAAGTTTATTTGTGTTGGAAAGACCAAATTCCTTTGTCCCCTGTTTTGTCACATGAGTAATATTTTCCATCCAGATTGTTGAATAATTGTGGATCTGAGGATACTGATCGATCAGCTCCCGGCTCATAAGAGCAATATCTCTGGCAGTTGTCACATGGGAGGGATCCTCTGTAAGACCGCAGCAGTCCACAAAATGGGTTTTCGTCATCCCCAGACCTTCGGCACGTTCATTCATCTGCTGTACAAAGGCCTCCTCTGTACCGGAAATATACTCCGCCATGGCTACAGAAGCATCATTTCCTGATGCGATCACGATGCATTTAATCAGTGTTTCCACCGTCTGCGTTTCCCCTTCCTCCAAAAATACCTGGGAACCGCCCATGGACTTTGCATGAGCGCTGGTAACGACCTCATCGGAAAGGTGGATCTTCCCTTCTGCCAGGGCATCAAAAATCAGGATCAGCGTCATGACCTTTGTAACGCTGGCAGGATTTCTTTTATCATCCGCCCCTTTTTCATATATAATCTGCCCCGTAGATGCCTCCATGAGAACGGCTGAAGGCGCTGATATCTGGATTGCCGTCTGAGAAGCTGCCGCATCTCCCGCTTCTGCCTGTATCTGCGCAGTTTCTCTGCTTACCGCTCTGGCCGGCACCCCGGCCGGAAGCGCAAGCTCCGGTTCAGAAGCCAATGCTGCCGTCACCTGCCCTGCCGTCATAAGAAGCGCAAGCAAAAAGCCTGCTGCTTTTGTCCGTTTCATACACGATTCCTCCAAACATTGCTGCTCTCTGCCTAATATATGAAACCGGACAAACGCTTTATGTCGCATCAAAAAAGACAAAACCCCCGGCTGCGGCTTCTGCCGCTGCCAGAGGTTATTTTATACTATGTGTTCCTATACTTCCTTTAAAGCCTGTCTTAAGGCCTCTGCCATCTCCTCATACTCAGCGTCTGTGAGAATGGTTCTTCCGCTGTTCATCTCAAAGGTACCGCCCCACTCTTCTCCGCCCTTATATTTGGGAACGATATGGAAATGAAGGTGGCAGCCTGTGTCGCCGTATGCGCCGTAGTTTACCTTATCGGGATGAAATACCTTGTGTACGGCTCTTGCCACCTGAGCCACCTCTGCAAAGAAATCATTTCTCTCTTCATCTGTTAAGTCGATCAGCTCGCTGACATGCTTTTTGTGAGCCAGGATCACTCTTCCCTTTTTACTCTGCTCCTTAAATACATAAAGAAAGCCTGTCTTCATCTCGCAGACCGGATAGGCAAATTTTGCTACCAGCTCTCCCTGCATACAGTATGCGCAATTTGGATCTTTTACCATTTCTGCCATAATTTTATCTCCTTTTCATAGCCGGCTCTGCTGTGTCAAAAAGCAGCCGCCGCTTTTGGGTAATTTCTATTTTAAACATACCACGGCTTCCATCAAATTTCAATCACTTTCATTTCCTGAATTTTATGTTATAATTAAATTGATACAATTTTACTTTCATTCAAACAGGAGATTTACAACTTATGAGCCGAAATGATTTCAGACGCCGGCAGGCCCAAAGACAGCGAAGAAAGCTTGTCCGGCATCTTCCTATTATACTTGCACTGTTTCTGGCGTTTTCAGCCCTGGCAGCAGGCGTTTTTGCACTGACCCGCTTTGTCTTAAACAGACAGCCCATATCATCTGCTTCCGCCTCCTCCAGTACAGCCAAAACAACCTCCGAAGATCCGGCACAGCCTATCTCTTCCCCGGCCTCTGGCACACTTGCTCAGGCCGCATATATCGCTGCGGGCTATGACTACGACCGTGCCATTGCTCTCATTAAAGAAGACTCCTCTCTGGCAGAAGACCCCGCTGCCCTGGAAGCGATCACATCTTATGAGGAAGCAAAGGCTTCTCTCTTACCAGCTGATGTGCAGAACGTTCCCCATGTATTTTTCCATTCTCTTATCATGGACACTGCCAAAGCCTTTGACGGCGACAGCCGGACTCCCGGCTACAATTCCGTCATGACTACAAAGGATGAATTTTTAAAGATGCTGGATGCTTTCTATGAGGACGGTTATGTTCTGGTACGCATCCGGGATATTGCCTCTGAGACTACAGATGAAAATGGAAATACCGTTTTCTCCTGGGGAGAAATCCTGCTTCCTGAGGGCAAAAAACCTCTGGTCATGTCCCAGGATGACGTATGCTATTATCCTTATATGGAAAAGGACGGCTTTGCACGCCGGATCGTCATCGGAGAGGACGGAAAACCCACTGCTGAAATGGTCATGGAAGACGGCTCCATTTCCACCGGCCCTTATGACCTAATCCCGATTTTAGAAGATTTCATCGAAGAACACCCCGATTTTTCCTATAAAGGTGCCAGAGCGATCATCGCCTTTACGGGCTATGAAGGAATTTTAGGCTACCGCACTGCTGCTTCCTACAGTGACAGTCCGAACTATGAACAGGATAGAGCGCAGGCTGCAAAGGTAGCCCAGTGTTTAAAAGACAATGGCTGGGAGCTTGCAAGCCACAGCTGGGGCCATCTGTGGATGGGCGTTTCCTCCGTACCCGGAGAAACCTTCAAGATCAGCGACGAGCGCTTCTATACAGATACGGACAAGTGGGAAGCAGAGGTAGAATCTCTTATCGGGCCAACCGATATCTACATCTATCCCAACGGCAATGATGTGGCAGACTGGCGGCCCTATACAGAGGATAATTACCGTTTTAAATATCTCCATTCCAAGGGCTTCCGGTATTTCTGCAATGTGGACGCAAGCAAGCCCGCCTGGATCCAAAAGGGAAGCGACCATCTGCGGATGGCCAGACGGAATCTGGACGGCTACCGTCTTTACGAGGATATGATCCAGACGGATCCATCCAAAAAACGGCTGTCCGATCTCTTTGACGCTTCTCAGATCTTTGATGCCTCACGGCCCACTCCCGTGACTTGGAGCTATACACAGAATGAAGCGGCCGCAGATGCCTCTGCCCCGGCAGCACCGGAAACAGTTCCATCCGAAAGCGCTGCTTCCCAGTAAACCAGATCTGAACCATCCTGTCTCCTTTCGCGTATACTACATCAAAGACGTACTTAGGTGAAAGGAGATTTTACAAAATGACACCCAAACTGGATGTAAACGGAGTCAGCTTTTCCTACCATACGCTGGAAGGAGAAACGCTGGCTCTTTCTGATATATCATTTTCCCTGTCTCCCGGTGAATTTGCAGCCGTGGTCGGCCCGTCCGGCTGCGGAAAATCCACCCTTCTTTCTCTTCTCTGCGGTTTGTCCAAACCTGATACGGGGCAGATCCTCTTAGACGGCCATCCGCTGCGCCAATCGCCGTCTGATACCGGCTATATGCTCCAAAAGGATCATCTTTTTCCGTGGAGGGATATTTTATCCAATGTATCTCTGGGACTGGAAATCCAGAACCGCCTTACCCCAAAGACAACTGCCCGCTTAAAGGAAATGCTCTCAGCCTACGGCCTTGAAGGCTTTGAACACGCCCGGCCCTCTGAGCTTTCCGGAGGAATGCGCCAGCGGGCCGCTCTGATCCGTACTCTGGCGCTGGAACCGGATCTTCTTCTTTTAGATGAGCCATTTTCTGCTCTGGATTACCAGACACGGCTTTCTGTATGTGACGATATCAGTTCTATCTTACGGAGCACTAAAAAAACAGCCGTTCTTGTGACCCACGATCTTTCAGAAGCCATCAGCATCGCAGACCGGATCATCATACTCACACCCCGGCCCGGACGGATCAAAAAAATCCTTCCCATCCATTTCCCGGCTGACTGTGCAACACCTTTAAAAAGACGTAACTGTCCTGAATTTTCCGGATATTTCAACGCTGTATGGAAGGAGCTGAAAACAGATGAATAATCCCTTACTCTCCCCCTCGTTAGCCCAGCAGGAATACCTGGCCGACCAGCTGCGCCGACGGAGTATGATCCGTATCTGGCGCATCCTTCTTCTGATTCTGATTCTGTCTTTATGGGAGCTGTCAGCCGGCTTAGGTCTCATCGACCGGTTTATTTTCAGCAGTCCAAGCCTGATCTTCAAATGCCTGATTTCTATGACTGCCGACAGAACCATCTTTCTCCACACAGGCGTTACCCTCATGGAGACGCTTATAAGCTTTGCTGTCTGTACCGCAGCCGGTCTGGTCTGTGCCCTTCTTCTCTGGGCCAGTCCCTCTGCTGCCAGCGTTTTAGAGCCATTCTTAGTTCTTTTAAACAGTCTGCCCAAATCCGCTTTGGCTCCGCTTTTAATCGTATGGCTGGGAAATAATACCACCACCATTGTCACAGCGGCCGTTTCCGTGGCTCTCTTTGGCTCGATCCTTACTCTGTACAATGGTTTCTGTCAGACCGATGAAGACAAAATACGCCTGATCCGTTCCCTTGGAGGAACCAGAACAGACGTACTCTTTAAGGTTCTTCTGCCAGGCTCCCTCCCCATGGTGATCAATAACATGAAGGTCAATATCGGCCTGTGCCTGGTCGGCGTCATCATTGGTGAATTTCTCTCCGCACGGGCAGGACTGGGATATCTGATCACCTACTCCGCCCAGACCTTTACCATGACGGTGCTTATGACCTCCATCATGATTCTGTGCCTGCTGTCCTGGCTTTTATATCAGGCCATTGCCTGTGTGGAAAAGAAGCTGACACGATAAAATGCAAAATGCAAAAACTCAAAAACCGGTCTGCTTGCACTCCCATTTCTCCTATGATATGATGAAACCATCTGATTAAAGCAGAGCATTTCCGCCGATAAAGCCCGCAAAAAGGAGAAATCAATGGACCTGATCAACCAGTTTATTGACAACTACAAAAAGAAATTTAACTACTATGAATCTGTAGGCCGTCTTGCAGCCGGTCAGCTGGAGGCTGTGCTGCGCTCCTCCGGTATCCGGGCCATGGTTACCTACCGGGCCAAAAATCCGGGACGCTTAAAAAGCAAGGTTCTCCGCCGCAATGTCAAGCGCCCGGTTCCTTACCGGAATATAAAGGAAATCTATGAGGACATCGCCGATCTCTGCGGTGTCCGGGTTTCCCTCTATTTCCCCGGAGACCGCCTTCAGGCAGACCAGCTGATCCGGGATCAGTTCCACATTCTGGAAAGCAAGCAGTTCCCGGAGCAGTCAAAGCCTCCTACTTATCATAAGCGTTTTTCCGGCTACTGGGCCAACCACTACCGTGTCTATCTGAGAGAAGAATTGGTACAACCCTCAGAAAAACGCTACTGCCGGGCCAGAATCGAAATTCAGGTAGCGTCCGTCCTGATGCACGCCTGGTCTGAGGTAGAACATGACTTAATCTACAAACCCCTTCAGGGTACGCTTTCCAAAGAAGAGCTTGCCATCCTAGACGAGTTAAACGGTCTTGTCCTTGCAGGAGAAATCGCCCTGGAGCGCCTGCAGGCTGCAGGAAATGAACGGATCCGCAGCAAAAATGCTGTTTTTAACAACCAGTACGAGCTGGCTTCCTATCTTTACAATTACCTCAGCAGCAATTTCCGCCCGGAGGATATCGAACTGCGGATGGGAAATATTGAGCTGCTCTTCCGGCTTTTGTCCAGCCTGAAGCTGCTGGACGTAAAGTACATGGGCCCTATTTTAAAGGCAGTTAAATTTGAAAAGGACAAACGGAACATTTCCCAGCAGATTATTGACCAGATCATCAGCGGAAATGAAAAGCGGTATCTGGCCTACCAGTCCTTAAAGGCAGCCGGCTCTAAAGAGGATGAGGAACGTCTGAAAGCCATCAGCGCCTTTTTCAGTCAATGGGTTCCCCTGGAAGCGCTTTTAAACCGCACCACCAAGCGCAGCTCCCGTTCCTTAAGCGTCTTTAATATCAACGCCCTGAAACGGACCGGGCTTTTTGACAAAGACAGCCTGAATCAGATTGCATTTCTTAGAAAAATGCGCAATACCCTGATCCATGATATTGAGGTTCCGGAAATCTCCTGCATACGGGAGCTGGCCGAACAGGCCCGGGCTCTGAATGAAACTCTTTTAAAACTCCTTGAGCCGGAAAAGGACGAGGCAGACTAAAGGTTATTATCCCAAAAGCTCCCGGATCATTTTTCCGTCAAATACCACCTTTTCAAGATGATCCACCTCGATCTGATACAGGGCATTGGCAGCGATATGCTCCGCAGCCTGCTCCAGATCACGGATTCCGCTCGTATCTGAATAAAGCTCCACTACGGTATCAAGAGCCTCTTCGGTCAGGATACACTCCTCTTTGCGCAGGCTCATGCGGCGCAGGATCTTTGGCAGAGCAAATTTTGAGAAAATGATCTTTTTTTCTTCCAATGTATAGTCCGGAATATCGATCACCGCAAAACGGGACATTAATGGTGCGCTGATCTGCTCCTTATTGTTAGCTGTGGCAATGGGATATACGCCTGAGGTAGGCACCATACATTCCATGTAGTTATCCGTAAAGCCCAGATTGTCAAGCAGGGTTAAAAGCACATCTGCCGGATTTCCATTTCCTTTTCCGGAAGCCGCTTTGTCCAGTTCATTGATGATAAATACAAGATTGGACTCTCCTGCCATGGAAAATGCCTCCATGATAATTCCCGGCTTTGCGTTGGCATAGACTCTGGAGCTTCCTGTCAGCTGCTCCGGGTCATTGATGGAGCTCATATCCAGAGTTGTCCACGGCAGCTTTAAGATTCTTGCCACCGCATAAGCGATCTGGGATTTTCCCGTACCCGCAGGCCCCACCAGCAAAAGGCCGTATGCGGGCAGCGTGTGAGTTCGGTTGATCTGGATAATGGTTTCTATAATCCTCTGCTTTACCCGCTCCATGCCGTAAAGCTCTTCATCTAAAATCCGTCTTGCCTCTACCGGATCAATGGCTTCAAAATAATCATGCTTCCACCGCACGTTCATCATAATAGACAGCGCTCTCTGAGCATGGCGGCGCTCCTCCGGGGATACCTCATGTGACTTTGCCACTGCCAGGTTTCTTCTTGCCCAGAGACGGATGTGATCCGGAAGGGTCTTTCCTGCACAGGTCATAAAATCCGTAATGCTCTGGAGACTGGTAAGCTTCATATCATCTCCTTCTTCAGTTTCCTCTTCCTCCTCTGTCTCAGAAGGCGCACTGCTGGCAAACAGACGCTCAATCATAAACTGCAAAAAGCCGTCCTCTGCTGAAAGCTTGGTTCCTCCCCCAAAGGCTGTTTCACGGATGCGGTAAACGGAATAGCCTTCCTCCCTGTTCTCTCCGGACAGACGCACATTGATATGGTTTTCCCCCAGCCACCGGATCAGGCTTACAAACCGGGCGTCTATTTTTAAAATATTTCCACTGACCGTTTCGCCTCCATCCTTAAACTCAAAAGCAGTTCCCCTTACAGGATTGGTAAAGAGACCGCAGGTGTGATGCTCCCACTGCTGTCCTTTTGTGTCTAATACCAGAATCGGCTGCTCCGGCGCTGCCTGAGGAGCATCCGAATAAAAAATACTGTATGTACACTCTGCTCCCTTTGTATCTTCCGTTTCCGGCGTATGGTTAAAATCAAACACTGGCATAATCAAATTCCCCTTTTTGTACAAAGATCTACGGCCAGGAATCTTTTCCAAAACCGTGCCTTTTTAGTGTAACATGAAATCGCTCCGCCAACAACCGGCGGAGCGATTTTCTTTATACATCCTTTATGCATGTTTCATTTTTTCTATTTTCCAACCGTCTTCCAGATTTCTTTCCTCAGGCTCATACGAAGACTCCCGAGGCGGCATAAGTCCTTCGAAGAAATGATCCAGCCTGTCAAACAGACGGCCGCCTATTTTATACAGTACAGCCAAAGCACCCAGCAGAATAATTTCTTTCATCCTCTTCACATCCCCTTACTTCTGCTTTTTTATTTTATTATACCCTGTGCTGTATAAAAGCGGCATAAGTATCCATAATGCCTGTATTAAGGTTGTATAAATATCCCTTTTTCTTCTATATCGTTTGACATAAAGCAAACTTTACCATTATAATGAAATGCAGTACAAAAGAAAGGGTTAAAAAGGATAATCATGATCGAATTTATTACTTCCGTAAACACAGCTGTAAACAGCTTTATCTGGGGAGTACCGGCCATGATCTGCATCATCGGAGTAGGACTTTTCTTAAGCCTTCGCACCCGTTTTATCCAGATCCGCCGCTTTCCCTATGCCATCCGCACCACTCTGGGCCGCATGTTCAGCAAAAAAGATGCCTCCGAAGGCGCCATTACCCCCTTCCAGGCAGTCTGTACTGCCCTTGCGGCTACTGTGGGTACGGGAAATATCGCCGGTGTAGCCGGAGCTATTGCCATCGGCGGTCCGGGCGCTGTATTCTGGATGTGGATTTCCGCATTTTTAGGAATGTGCACCAAATTTTCCGAGGTTACTCTGGCGGTTCATTTCCGGGAAACTAATCCGGACGGCGATCTGGCCGGAGGTCCCATGTACTATATCAAAAATGGGCTTGGGAAAAAATGGATGTGGCTCGCCTATCTTTTTTCCATTTTCGGTATCCTTACTGTATTCGGAACCGGAAATGCCACTCAGGTCAACACCATCACAACGGCTGTCCGGTCTGCCCTCACAGGCTACGGCATCCTGCCTGACTCTGCTGTCGGTACCTTTAATCTGGCTATGGGCATCCTTCTGGCTTCCTCTGTCGCTCTGGTGCTCCTTGGCGGCATCAAGCGCATCGGAAGTGTAGCGGAAAAGCTGGTTCCTTTCATGGCTCTGCTCTACATTCTTCTGTCTTTTGGCGTGGTATTTTTCCATCTGGAAAATGTTCCCGGCGTATTTTCCTCAATCATCCAGGGAGCATTCTCTCCTTCTGCTGTCACCGGCGGAGTGGTAGGAAGCTTCTTTACCAGTATGAAGCGCGGCGTTTCCAGAGGCATCTTCTCCAATGAGGCCGGACTTGGTACAGGCTCTATTGCCCACGCCTGTGCGGATACAGATGATCCTGTCCATCAGGGTATGTTTGGTATTTTTGAGGTATTTGCAGATACCATTGTGATCTGTACCCTTACTGCTCTGGTAATTCTCTGCAGCGGTATTCCCATAACCTATGGACAGGATGCCGGAGCAGAGCTTACGATCCTGGGCTTTACCTCTACCTACGGAAACTGGGTGTCCATTTTTACCGCGATCGCCATGTGCTGCTTTGCCTTCTCCACCATTTTAGGCTGGGGGCTTTACGGCGCAAGATGTGTGGAATTTCTCCTTTCCGCAGCCTTTATAAAGCCCTTTATGGTAATCTACGCTCTGGTATCCATTCCCGGAGCTACTATGGATCTGGGGCTTTTGTGGAGCATTGCCGATACCTTTAACAGCCTTATGTCCATTCCCAACCTGATTGCTGTCTTCCTGCTGTCCGGAACGGTAATTCGGCTGACGCGGGAGTATTTCTCAAAGAACGCATAAACCGTACAGCAACCCATCCGCCAAAAAACATAAAAACGGCAGTACCGTAAGACTTCCTTTCAAGTCCGTCCGGCACTGCCGTTTTTATTTTCATCCTACTGCCCGTTATTTAAAACCTCCACAGCCTTTTTAAGCTGATTGTCATCCTCCGGGCGGATCACTGCCTGCGTTCTTAAGGATTCATCCAAAGGAACCTCCACATCCGGCACAATTCCTTTTTCATGAAGGTCAAAACCGCTCGGCGTATAATAGTGGGCGGTCGTAAGCTTAATGGCAGAACCATCTCCCAGAGGAATGAGATTCTGAACAATTCCCTTTCCGTAGCTGGTAGTTCCTACCACGACTGCTCTTCCATAATCCTTCATCGCACCTGTAAACACCTCCGAAGCGCTTGCAGAATCACCATTTACCAGAATGGCGATAGGAAGATCCACTGCATGGCCATCGGAAGCGGTATAGGTTTCCCCTTCTCCGTTTCGGTCAGCCGTATAAACAATGAGCGATTTTCCCTCTCCCTTCTTAAAATCCATCATATCATCCGGGATCAGATAGTCCACCATGGCTACGGCGCTGTCTAATATACCTCCGGGATTATTCCGCAGATCGATCACCAGCTGCTTCATTCCCTCTGCCGTCAGGTCATCAATGGCTGTTTTAAACTGATCTACTGTAATCAGATCAAATTCGCTCACAGCCACATAACCTGTTGTTTCATCCAGCATCCGGGACTCCACAGTAGGAACCTCTATTTTCTTTCTGGTAAGAGTCAGATCCACATAGGCGTCCTCGTCTGCCCGGTATACGGTAATCTGCACCGGAGTTCCTTCTTCTCCCTTTACATAATTGCTCACGATCACATCCAGGCTTTCCCCTGCTACTAACGTATCTTCTACCTTATAGACCACATCCCCCGGCCGCATCCCTGCCTCCAGAGCCGGAGAGCCGTCAAATACCTTTACCACCGTACAAAGGCCGGTAGTGCGGTTCTGGCTAATCATAGCCCCGATTCCGGAATAGGTGCCGCTGGTGCTTTCCTGCATCAGCTTATAATCCTCTTCGGAATAATATACAGAATAGGGATCATCCAGGCCTGCCATCATACCGCGGTAGATAAAATCCTCTACATTCTGAGCGTCCTCGTCATAAAGAAATACCTGGTCTATGATCTGCTGGATCATCTCCATCTTTGAGGTCACCTGCTCAAAGTCCACTCTCTTTGCAGGCTCCTCCGTAATAGAGGGAGCGCCGGGCTGAGGCTGACGGCTGATCACCCGCCGTCCGAACAGGTAGATTCCCGCAGACATACCTACGATGATCAGCCCCACAAACGCCATGACGAGAGCTCCCGTAAGAACTCCCATCCAGAACCGGTTCTGGCTTCCTGCCGCCTTTCCTCTCTCGCTTTGTCTGTCATATCTTTGATCTTCCACTTTTTGTCTCCTATCTGGCCTTTAAGGGGCCTCTCTGTCCTGTTACACTGTATGCCCCTTTATGGACTTACATAACCGGAAGGATTTACATAGCTTCCGCCGGACCGGACGCCAAAATGCAGATGAGGCCCTGTGGAATATCCTGTCGATCCTACCTTTGCAATAGTCTGTCCCTGTTTTACAGTCTCCCCTTCCTTCACGAGAAGCTGAGAGCAGTGCATATATACAGTAGTAAGCCCGCCGCCATGATCGATCATAATATAATTTCCGGCCGAATAGCTGTATGTAGAGATCACTACCTTGCCATCTGCTGCCGCCACAATAGAGGAACCGGACGGCGCCGGAATGTCAATTCCCTTATGATTGGTAGAAGCTCCCTCGGTCGGTGAGCTCCGGTCCCCAAACGCGGATGAAATCCGTCCGCTTGCAGGACAGGGCCATATAAAATTAGTGTTCCCTTTTTTTACCGTACTATCCCCACCGGCAGAAGACTGATTTTTCTTGGCTTCTTCTGCCCTTCTGGCTTCTTCTGCTTTTCTGGCTTCCTCTTCCTTTCTCCGTATCTCCGCCTCCACACGGGCCATATGCTCCTCCTGGGCTTTGATATCCGCATTATACTGGTCAATCTCTCCCTGTGCAGAAGCGATCTTCGTCTCATAGGAAGCCAGCTCTGCCTCCTTGGAAGCCATCAGTGTCTTTACCGAGCTCTGCTTTGCCTTCGTGGAATCCTGAAGGGTAAGAAGCTCCTGATGCTCCGTCTTAAGAGCTTCCTCCTTTAAAGCCACCTCCTGCCTGGTTTTTCTGTACTCCTCCAGCATTTTCCTGTCATAGGAGGTAATCTGGCTGGCATACTCTGCCCGGTTTAAAAGCTCTGCAATGCTCTCTGACTGCATCATGGACTCCAACAGGCCAGTCTGACCATTTTCATACATATACTGGATCCGCAGCTTCATGTCCTCATACTGGCGGTTCTCCGTAACTTTGGCTGTTTCCAGCTCCGCTTTCGCTTCCTCTATCTGCTCTTCCTTCCGGGAAATATCTCCCTCCAGCTTTGTAAGCTCCCCTGCCAGGGCGGACAGATTTCGATCCAGCTCCTTTACATAGGCCGCTGTATCTGACTTCTTTCCCTCCAGCTCCTTTAAGGCAGATTCTACCTTTTTCTTTTCCTCCTCCATGGAGGAAACCTTTTTCTTCGCATCCTCTATGGCCTTACTGGTGGCATAGGAGGAAAATACCGTTCCCAAGGTCAAGGCGGCCGCTGCTGCCAAAACCGCTATCTTCTTTTTTCTCATATGCCCTCGTTTATCCTGTCTAAACTCTCAAATGGCGCTGAATCGTCACAAAGCTTACTAAAAGTCCGATTCCGACGCCTAACATTAAAGCTCCCCCTGTCATATAGGGGAATATGGTTCCCAGCGCAAGGGGCTCAACCAGACCTGTGATCATGGAATAATTTTCTTCCAGATACAACATTCCTTTTTCATAGAGAACCCATATGCCCCCAAGAGGCACAAGAGCTCCCAGAAGTCCCAGAAGCAGGCCTTCTACCAGAAAGGGCGCCCGTATCATAAAGTTAGTGGCTCCTATATAGCGCATGATCTCATTTTCCCGCCTGCGGAATGCCGCTGCCACAGAAATAGTATTGCTGATCAAAAAGACAGCTACTGCAAGAAGCACGCCGATGATCAGAGCTGAAATCAGCCCGATCATCTTTCCAACGCTTGTAAATCCTGCTGCCAGGGTACTAGAGTAACGCACCCGGCGCACTCCCTCTATGGACTCCAGACGGTCTGCAACCGACTCCTGATCGGAAATATCATTTAAAAAAATCTCAAAGGAAGCAGAATTTGCCAGAGGATTATCGTTTTCAAACCCTTCGGCCAAATCTTCGGCTCCCTCAAAGTACTGAGCCTTAAATGTATCCCAGGCTTCCTCGGCTGAGGTGTACTCTGCCTGACGCACCTCTTTCCAGCCTTTTATTTCTTCTCCCGCTGCCAGAATTTCATCCTCTGTCATCCCCTCATCGAAAAAGACAGAGATTCCCACCGTTTCCTGGGCTGTCCTGGCGCCATGGATCACATTGGCTGCCAGTGAGAAAAAAAGGCAGAATAAAAAAATACATGCAGAAATCGTCGCTATGGATGCCAGCGAAAACAAAATATTTCTGCATATATTAGCAATGCCCTGTTTCAGGCAATACCAGAATGTACTCATTTTTAATCATTATGCCTTTCCGGCAGACCCATCCGGACGCTTAAGCGCCTCATTTTCTTATCTGGATCCGCCTTCATCCTGAATCACTGCCCCGCGTTCCATGGTAATGACCCGTTTTTTCATCTGCTGCACCATCTCATGGCTGTGTGTCACCACGATCATCGTGGTTCCACGCTGATTGATCTCCTCCAGCAGATGCATAATTTCATGGGCGTTAAAGCTGTCTAAATTGCCTGTAGGCTCATCTGCCAGAAGAACCTCCGGCCGGTTGATCAATGCCCTTGCAATGGCCACGCGCTGCTGCTCTCCTCCGGAAAGCTGAGCCGGATATGCCTTGTATTTGGCAGAAAGCCCCACAAGACGCAGCATCTCGGGCACGGTGTCACGGATCACCCTTCCCGACACGCCGATGACTCTCTGAGCAAATGCAACGTTTTCAAAGACAGTAAGGTCTTTCAGGAGACGGAAATCCTGAAAGACCACACCTAATTTTCTCCGGTATTTCGGAACATATCTTCGGGGCATCTTCCCCAGATCCATATCATTGACCACAATCCGCCCGGAAGTAGGCTCAAGCTCCTTTAAAAGGAGCTTTAAAAGCGTACTCTTTCCGGAGCCGCTTCGTCCTACGATAAAGGCAAATTCTCCGTCATCTATGGTCAGGCTCAGATCCTTCACAGCCCGGTTTCCCTCGCTGTAGACCTTGTTCACATGACTGAGTTCTATCATTTCCCCGACCTCATTTTAATAATCCAGGCTTTCCATATACTTCATGTATTTGGCTACCATAAGCGCGATCTTAAAGGTAATGGCATCCTCAAATACGCGAAGATCCAGTCCGGTGCTCTTCTGCAGCTTATCCAGACGGTAAACCAGGGTATTTCTGTGGATATACAGCTGTCTGGAAGTCTCGGATACGTTCAGGCTGTTCTCAAAGAACTTGTTGATCGTAGCCAGGGTCTCCTCGTCAAACTCATCCGGTGACTTGCCGTCAAATACCTCGCGGATAAACATCTTGCACAGCGGGATGGGAAGCTGATAGATCAGACGGCCGATACCCAGATTGCTGTAAGCGATTACATTTTTGTTTGCATAGAAGATGCGGCCTACATCCAGAGCCATCTTGGCCTCCTTGTAGGAACGTGACACTTCCTTAATATCATTGATTACCGTACCATAGGATACGCGAACCTTTGTCATAGCCTCCGTATTCATCATATCCAAAATTGTGTTGGCAGTCTTGTCCAGCTCTCCGTAAGACTCTCCCTGACGAACCTCTTTTACAAGGATAATATTCTTCTCATCCACTGCTGTAATGAAGTCCTTTGTCTTGGATGCAAAAAGGCTGCGCACGGTCTCAAGAGCATTTACATCCTTTTCATTGTGTGTTTCAATGATAAATACCACGCGCTTCACATCTGTTTCAATATGAAGCTTCTTGGCACGGTTATAGATATCTACTAACAGCAGATTGTCAAGGAGCAGGTTCTTGATAAAGTTGTCCTTATCAAAGCGCTCCTTATAGGCCACCAGAAGGTTCTGGATCTGGAATGCAGCCAGCTTTCCTACCATATATACATCATCGCTGGCTCCCTTTGCAAGCAGGATATACTCAAGCTGATGCTCGTCAAATACCTTAAAGAACTGGTATCCCTGGATCACCTGGCTGTCTGCCGGAGAATCCACAAATACCAGGATCGAACTTTCTGACTCTTCCGCGTCTGTAAAGGTGGATGCCAGCACCTTTCCTTCTGTGTCGCAAATACCTAAATCAATTCTTGTGATTGCTTTTAATCCATCCAGTGTAGTCTGGAGTATCTGATTTGAAATCATTCCATACTCTCCTTTTTGACGTATTTCAAAAGTTTCCACTTTCTCTATTTTCATATTTTAATGCAAAATTACAAAAAAAGCAAGAGAGTTGTCACCTCTCCTGCCTTTTTTTACAATCAGATTTTTTCATTTATGAAATCTGCTGCCCTATTAGTTGATGATTACCTTCTCTGTTTCCTTATCGAAGATATGTACCTTATCCAGATCCATAGCAACCTTGATGGAATCGCCAGGTCTTGCAGTCGTACGAGGATTTACCTTTGCAGTAAAGTTAGCATCATCGATATCGAAGTACAGAAGAACCTCAGAACCTAACATCTCGTATACACGGATCTCAGCCTGGAAAATGCTCTTTGGATTTGCCTCAAGGAATGCTTCCTCATCATGCAGATCCTCTGGACGGATACCCAGAGTAACGGTCTTTCCAATGTAGCCGCCCTCTTCTAAGCCCTTGCCCTTTGCAGCAGGAAGCGCTACTGTGTGACCGCCGAAGGATAAGGTAATGTCAGAACCAGCCTTTGCAACCTGAGCATCGATCATGTTCATCTGAGGAGCGCCGATGAAACCTGCAACGAACTTGTTGCATGGTCTGTCATACAGATTCTGAGGGCTGTCTACCTGCTGTACCACGCCGTCCTTCATAACAACGATTCTGGTACCCAGTGTCATAGCCTCGGTCTGGTCATGTGTAACGTAGATAATCGTTGTTTCCAGTCTCTGATGCAGCTTGGAAATCTCAACACGCATCTGTCCTCTTAACTTTGCATCCAGGTTGGACAGAGGCTCATCCATCAGGAATACCTTAGGACTGCGGACAATCGCACGACCCATAGCTACTCGCTGTCTCTGACCGCCGGACAGAGCCTTTGGCTTACGGTCTAACAGATGCTCCAGATCCAGGATCTTGGCTGCATCATGAACCTTCTTATCGATCTCATCCTTTGGAGTCTTTCTTAACTTCAGGCCGAATGCCATGTTGTCATATACGGACATATGAGGATACAGAGCGTAGTTCTGGAATACCATCGCGATATCTCTGTCCTTTGGCTCAACGTCATTTACCAGCTTGCCGTCGATGTACAGCTCACCAGAGGAAATATCCTCCAGACCTGCGATCATACGAAGGGTAGTGGACTTACCGCAGCCGGACGGACCTACGAAGATGATAAATTCCTTATCTGCAATCTCAAGGTTAAAGTCCTTAACAGCAACGAAACCGTTGGGGTACTTCTTGGTAACATTTCTAAGGGATAAGCTTGCCATATTATAATTTCCTCCTGAATTGGGTTTTTGTAAACTCATTTGCGACTTGCCTATATCATACATGAAAGTCCCTTTTTAATCCATATTGTAAATCCACAAAGTTCAATTTTGTGTTTTAGCTAAATTGTATATCGAATAAAAAAAATATCCAATCTGTCAACACATTCCAATATTTTCTGAAAAAATTTTGTTTATTATGTTATCCTGTCTTCCTTCTCGATAAACCCTTCCCCGAAAACTTCACGAGCGTCGCTGACAACAAAAAACGCATGCGGATCAAACTCACGCACAATTGACTTGATTTTTACAATTTCCTTGGGAGAAACCACGCAAAACAGCAGGTTTTTCTCTTCTTTTGAATACATACCCACTGCTTTTATGCTGGTAACTCCTCTTCCCAGGCGTTCCATCACCGCTTCCGCAATCTCTTTGTCCTGTTTTGAAATGATCCAGGCCTCTTTTGAAAACTTCATTCCTTCGATCAGGCGATCCGTAACTCTGGATACGCAGACAATGGCGATCATCGCATATAAAGAAGGCCTGATCCCGAACACAAGAGCGCCGGCTGCTACAATACCTCCGTCCAAAACCTGCATGATCTGTGCCGATGAATAGTGGCGCAGCCTTCCCCGGATCAGCACGGCCAGCATATCCGTTCCGCCTGTGGTACAGCCTCCAAGGAATACAAGCCCTGTCCCCACGCCGCTGAGAACACCGCCAAAAAGAGCCGATAAAATCATATCTTCCTTCACAAGTCCCATCTCCGGAAGCACATACAAAGCCGCAGACAGCATGGCCGTGGAGTACAAAGTGCGTCCGATAAACTGCCAGCCCATCATACGAAAGGCAGCCAAAAACAGTGGGATATTCAAAACCGTATTAGTCAGCCACAGAGGAACCTGCCAGAGTTCTTTTAAAATAATGGCCGCGCCCGAAACGCCTCCGGTTACCATGCTCACAGGATCAAAAATATTTTTAATAGCAAACGCGATAAGGATCGTTCCTACGGTAATTGCAAGATAATCCCGGATCTGCTGTTTCTTTTCTGTCATAACCAAACCTCCTTCTGTCCGGACTTTCTGTAAAAAAAGAGCAGCCCTTTTAGAACTGCCCTGTAATCTCCACCCTGTGATCGTTTGATCCTGGTATCCTGTAAACACACATCAATCAGATCCGGCGGATGGTCTTTTCTGTAATCTCTATCTTTCCTTCCTTTAAAAGGCGGCCCACGGCACGCTTAAAGGCATTTTTACTCATGTTAAACTCCCTGAGAATCGTTTCAGGACGCGCCTTGTCATTAAAAGGGAGAACTCCGTCAAATTCGTCAATGACCTTTAAAACCTGCTCTGCATCTGCTCCCATCTGGACATAGGCTCTTTCCCTTACGCACAGATCCAGTTTGCCGTCCTCACGAACCCTCATGACTCTGGCTTTTATCTGATCGCCTTCTCTGAAACGGCCGTACATCTCTATTTTGGGGATCAAACCATAATACCGGTTGTCCACTGCTACAAAGGCTCCGATCTGTTCGTTGATCTCATAGATCGTACCTTCCACCCAATCCTCTGCCTTATAAGGAGACTGATTGCTCATATGGGAATATACCTTCATGGTAGCTGCCAGACGGCTGCTCTTGTCCACATAAAGGCAGACCAGGCATTTTTCTCCCCGACGCACCGGATGGCTCTGCTCTTTAAAGGGAAGAAGCAGATCCTTTTCCAGTCCCATATCCAAAAATGCTCCTATCTTTCCTACATCCTTTACCTCCAAAATGGCACATTCCCCCACCTGAAGCTTCGGTCTGGCTGTGGTAGAGATCAAGCGATCCGAGGAATCCTTGTATACAAAAACCTCCACCTTATCTCCGATCTGCGCTCCCTGGGGAACCTGTTTCTTCGGAAGAAGGACTGCTGCCTCATCTCCTGCTTTTTCGCTTAAGTATACGCCGAATTCCTTTGTCCTGACGATCTCAAGCTCCTGTACTTTTCCTAATTCTATCATATGTCTGCTCCTCTTTTACTGTCCCGGCTGCTCCTGTCCTCCAAGCCATACCGCTGCATAAAGCTCTCCCGTTTCATTTACAAGGGCCACAGTCCACTGGCCCTGGCCTGCCGGCGTGATTCTGGGAATCACCGTATCGCCCAGACGAGCTGCCTTTTTATAGTCTGCCCGGATTTCACGGATCTTAAGCCCCACAGGGATGGCATCCTTTGCAATCTCCACATACTGGGAATTATTTACATGATGATTGGTGTCAAGATGATGACGACCGATCACTACAGCTGCTGCTGTTTCGTATTTCTCCGGAATGAGAATCTTTCTGGGTGCTTCTCCCAGATCCTGAGACGGCTGCGGTATTCCGTAAGGAAGGATATCTTCTGGCTGGATACGCACCGGCATATTTTTTTCTGTATCATAGAAAAACCAGAGAGAATTTGCCCGGACCAGAGGGTTATTTTCCTGATCCAGCAGCACAAAATCACGATACCCGTAAAACCCTTTGCTGCCGCAGTGCCAGGTTCCCGCAGTAATCTCCTCCCCCAGCTTCGGATAACGGTCAATCACGATCCGCCAGCCTGAAAGAAGCCATGCGCGATGATGCTCCTTCAGATAGCTTATTCCCATTCTGCCATCCTCTGACTGAAAGGTACTGCAATCCTGCATATAATTGATAATTCCCGGTACGCTCAGCCGTCCTGTTTCATCTGTTTCACTGTACCGGATCCTGCTCTTAAACTGATACATAGCTGCCTCTCTCTGCTTTAGGCCCTCAGGCCAAATCTCCTGTTCTGTAAGTATATCATACTTTCAGGCAAAACAAAAGCCTCCAAATGCATCTGCATCTAAAGGCTTTTTAACTGGGCTACAAGGATTCGAACCTTGAAAATGACGGAGTCAGAGTCCGTTGCCTTACCATTTGGCGATAGCCCACTATTTAATTATGTAGAGACGCCATATGCTTCTCAACTGGGCTACAAGGATTCGAACCTTGAAAATGACGGAGTCAGAGTCCGTTGCCTTACCATTTGGCGATAGCCCATTATTCTTTGCCGCATCCGCAGCTGCGAAAATCATTATACACAGAATAACAAATTTCGTCAAGCACTTTTTATAAAAATGCTTTAGCTGGGCTACAAGGATTCGAACCTTGAAAATGACGGAGTCAGAGTCCGTTGCCTTACCATTTGGCGATAGCCCATCAATACAACGCTATATATTATATATCAGCTATAGAGTCACGTCAAGTATTTTTTTTATTTTTGCAGGATTTTTTGAAGCTTTTTCATGGAGCGGTTGTATTTTGACAGCTCTGTAGCCAGAGGAAGGCCCAAAGCTGAAGCCACTTCCCTGTGTTTTAAGCCTGCTGCCGCATGAAGAAGCACGATCTGCCGATCCTCTTCCCTTAAGGCAGCCAGAGCATCAGACAAAACCTTACGTTCCGGCGCCTGTTCCAATGCCGCGTATACCTCCCCCTCTTCCTCTTTATCCCATTCAGAAAGCTCCGTTTCCCTCCTGCGCTGTCTGAATCTCATGTAGCACAGATGTCTGGCTATGGTAAACACCCAGGCCAGGGGCTTTCCCTGCGGTTCATAGTCCTCTGCCCTGTCCCATACGCATAAGAAGGTATCCTGCATCAGATCCTCTGCCTCATGGACATCCCTTGTGAGAGACAGGATAAAGCTGTATACCGGCCCCGCAGCCTCTTTATAAAAATCGCGGAAGGTATCCCTGTCTCCCTCCGCGATCTTCTGTATCCATTCCTCTTTCATCAATGGTATCCCCTTTCAGGGATCAGCTTTTTATGAAACCCTACTTTACTCCTTCTTCTGAACGGTAGCTGTTTTCTACTGTAATAGCACAACGGCAGTCCGGATCTCTCCGGCGCATTTCATTGCTGATCCTTGTTCTCAGTTTTCCCACTGCACCATCTTTATATTCTCTTGGAATCACCAGATCAAAAATCAGACAGACATTTTTATCCTTCCCTACCATGCGGAAATCATGGAAGGACAGACGTACATCCACATCTGCCAAAACATTTTCCAGCATTTTCCTGTATGTATTTAACCGCTCATTATCTGTTTCTACCGGATCCATATGGATTACCAGCAAAAGTCCCATTTTCCGGGCGGCTTCCCTCTCAATCCGGTCTACGATCGCATGGGATTCTGCAATTTCCGCGCCCGCTGAAACCTCTGCGTGAATAGAGGCCATGCTTTTGGATGGACCGTAGTTGTGAACAATGAGATCATGGGTACCCAAAATACCGTCAAACCCTTCTACAAAGCTGGATATTTCCTCATAGACCTCAGGAGGAATGGCTTCTCCGATCAAAGGCGCCAGCGTATCCTTTGCAATATTGTAGCCTGCAAAAAGCACTGCTGCTGACACCATAAGACCTGTAATGCCATCAATATTTACATTCCAGAGGCCAAATACCAGAAGAGACAGGGCTGCTGCTCCCGTTGTGACCACATCTCCCATTGCGTCTGCAGCTGTGGCAAGCATCACCTTTGAATTGATCCGCTTTCCCAGCTTCCGGTTAAACGCGGAAAGCCAGAATTTCACGCAGATTGATAAAATCAGAATCACTACCGAAATCCATTTAAAGGTCATAGGCTCCGGGTGAAGGATCTTTCCCACAGATGTTTTAAACAGAGAAAAGCCCACCTGGATGACCAGAAATGCCACGATAAAAGCAGAAATATATTCAATTCTTCCGTGTCCAAAGGGGTGATCCGCATCGGCCGGCTTACCTGCCATCTTCACGCCGATAAAGCCGATGATGGAGGAGGCCGCATCGGACAGGTTGTTAAATGCATCTGCCATAACAGAAACGCTGTTTACCAGAAGCCCGATAAAAAGCTTGGCTCCAAAGAGAAGAAGATTGCAGAAGATTCCTACGATACTCGCTAAAATGCCGTAGGAAGTCCGCACCTCATCTTTTTCCGTATTTTCATATCCTTTTACAAAATGTTTTACCAGAAATTCTGTCATTTTCCCTCACCATATTCAACCTTTTCCAGAAAAAGCCCCTGAGCCGGAGCCGTAAACCCTGCTGCCTGGCGGTTCAGGGCTTCCAGAACGGCCTTCATCTGCTCAGGCTCTCTCTTTCCCAGCCCTGCTTCGATGAGCGTTCCTGTAAGAATCCGAACCATCTGCTGCAAAAAGCCATTTCCTGTATAGCGGATATGCAGGCGGCTCTCTCCCGCTGCTTCAAATTCAATGGAGTCTATCCGGCGGACGGTTGATTTTTTCATCCGGCTGTTGCCGCAAAAACTCTTAAAATCATGGGTTCCGATAAGAAACGCTGCCGCTTCTTCCATTTTTTTCTGATCCAGCCTGCAACCAAGACCATAATAATAATCTCTTTGAAATACGTTCTTTTTAGGGCTCATCTCAATCTGGTAACGGTACGTCTTTCTCGCTGCGCTTAAACGGCTGTGAAAGCGTTCCGGTACTGCCTCACAGGAAAGAACCGCAATATCCTCAGGAAGGTAGGTGTTGATATATTCCAGAATCTGTAAACTTTTGTCTTCATATTCTTCTGTCTGCTTTAAATGGAAATTTGCTGTCTGACCTTCCGCATGAACACCCCTGTCCGTGCGCCCGGAGCCGAAAACCTCTATGGGTCTGCCTGCCATCCTGGTAAGAATCTGCTCTAATTTTCCCTGAATGGTCCGGTCTGTATTTCCCTGCTTCTGCCAGCCATTGTACCGGGTACCGTCATAGGCCAGAATCATCTTGTAATTCATCTGCTCTGTCCTTTCTAACTATTAAGTATCCCGCCTATTATAGTACAAAAAACCGGCTATTACAACTTTATTTTAACAGTGCAAATTCCAGATCCCCGATCATCTGATCCAGAGCACGGATACCGCCCTCTGCGGTATACCATACAGCCGGATTGGACAGATAAATCAGATTTCCATTCCGATACGCTTCTGTTCCCATTATCAGCTCATTTTCCATAATCTCCTGTGCAAGCTTCGCGCCCTCTGTTCCCACTGCAGCATCCCGATCCAGTACAAACACATAATCCGGCTCCTTTTCCACAACAAACTCAAAGGATGCTTCATTTCCATGAGTTGATGTGTCAATCTCTGCATCAACTCCAATATTCTCAAATCCGGCTTCCCGGCTGATCAGGGAGCATCTGCCGTCATTCCCAAGAACATTAAAACCTCCGCTTGTAACCATCCCCACAATCGCTGTCTTATCCGTTGAAAATCCAGCCAGCGCTGCAAGCCGTTCCTCAAATCCCTCAAGCAACTGGTCTGCCTGCTCCTCCAATCCAAATATGGACGCAATGATCCCGGCATTTTTTCGGACACTTTCCAATGTTCCAAGCTGGGTATCTATGGACAGATACACGACAGGAGCGATCTCGCTTAAAGCATCATAAGACTTTGCCAGTCTGCCGCCTATAAAAATCACATCCGGCTCACTGGCCATCACTGCCTCCATATCCGCCTCCTTAATCGTGCCGAGAGCTGCAACCTGCTCTTTTTCCATATATTTTTCAAGATAATCTAAGGAAGTATCGGAAGCGCCCACTACCCGTTCTTCCAGTCCCAGCTGTTCTAAAATGTCCAGCGCCGCCATATCCATCACAGCAACCCTCTTTGGGTCAAAGGGAACCTCCAAATCCACCTCCTTCTTATCTCCATTTAAGGTTTTAACGGTAACAACCGACGGTTCTGCCTTTGTAACAGCCTCCGTCTGGCTTTGATTTGTCTCATTTGAACCGGAGCAGGCGGAAAGCCCCAGCACCATAACCGCAGCAAGTATCAATAATCCTGTTTTCTTCATTTTCAATTTCTCCTGTTTTCTTTTTTTAATACCAGATTGAAAGAGGTTTTCCCTCAATCTCCATAATCTCAAACTCTACCCTGTACAGTTTTGACAAAGTCTCTTTTGTGATAACCTCTTCTACTTTTCCAAATTTTTCTACTTTTCCATCTGCAAATGCGCAGATATAATCAGAGTAAAAGGCCGCATAATTAATCTCATGAAGCACCAGCACTACTGTTTTTCCCAGCTCATCACAGAGACGGCGCACCATTTTCATCAGATTCGTGGCATGGTAAATATCCAGGTTGTTAGTGGGTTCGTCCAACAGAATATATTCTGTATCCTGAGCAATTACCATGGCAATATAGGCTCTCTGGCGCTGGCCTCCGGACAGCTCATCTATGAACCGCTCCCTGAAGGCCTCCAGTTCCATATAGGAAATCGCCCGGTCAATTATCCGTTTATCCTCATCCGTCAAACGGCCTCCGGAATAGGGAAAACGCCCAAATGCCACCAGCTCTTCTACGGTAAGTTTCATCTGGATCTGGTTGCTCTGGGTCAGGATTGCAAGCCGTCTGGACAACTCCCTGCTCCTCCAGCCTTTGATATCCTTCCCCTCAAACTCGATCAGCCCGCTGTCTCTCTGAAGCAGTCTGGAAATCATTCCCATAACCGTAGATTTGCCTGCTCCGTTCGGGCCGATAAAGGAAGTTACCTTTCCCCTAGGGATCTGAAAGCTGACCGAATCCACCACTGTTTTTCCATCATATTTTTTAATCAGTTCTCTAATTCTCACAGGCCGCGACGCCTCCTTTCAGTAAGCAGCAGATATAGAAAATAAATGCCGCCAAAAAATGTAATAAAAACACTTACCGGTACTGTATAGGTAAATACCTGCTCCACGATCAGCTGCCCGCCCACCAGGATGATGATCCCAAAAAATACGGAGCCTAAAATCAACTGGCTGTGGCGGTAAGTCTTTAGAAGCTGACGGGAAAGATTCGCAAGAATCAGTCCTAAAAAGGAAACCGGTCCTACCATGGCCGTAGCCACTGCGATAAATAATGCCACTCCAAGAAGCAGACGACGGATGCATCTGTCATAATCTACCCCCAGATTAACTGCCTGATCCTTTCCCAATGTGATCACATCCAGAAGTGCTAACTCCTTCCTCAGAGCAAACACCACAAGCGCCAGCACTAAAGCCGCAATGAGCATAATTTCAGAATTTACATTTGCAAAGCTTGCTACCAGATCTGCAAGAAGGCTGTCATACTCATTGGGGTCCATAATCCGCGTAAGTGCAGACTGCACACTGCCGAAAAATGAATTGAGCACAGTACCGATCAGAAGTACATAGAGCACATTATGGCCGGTTTTCCTAAACAGTGTGCTGTAAATCACCGTTGCAGCGGTTCCCATGATCAATAAATCCACTCCAAAGGCTGCCTTTGCATTAACAGCCAGTATACTGCCTGATCCTGCTGCAAAGATAACTGCCGTATGAATCAGCATATAGAGGGAATTCATTCCCAAAAGGCAGGGAGTCACAATGGTATTATTGATAACGGACTGAAATACCAGAGATGCCCCGCCAATGGCAAATGCTGTGATCATCATGGCAAACAGTTTGGGAGCACGAATACGCATGGCATATGCAAACAGCTTCTCATTTTCAAAATCCACATTTACAAGCATATAAAGGGCTGCCGCGCCAAGCGCCAGAACTGCCATAAGGAGCAGCCCGGCCCGGGTTTTATGAGCGTTCTTCTGCATCACTGTATTTTCCTCCCTTTCCCTGCTTCCATAACTCTCATATTTTTTATCTGAGGAAGCTTGAATACAACGGATTTTTTTCCGTACTTCAGCCTGTAAAATATAATGGCAATGAAAAGGATACTTCCTACAATCCCTACAATCAATTCGATTGGAAGTTCATAAGGGGCAATCACGCTTCGCCCAATCATGTCACAGGCCAGAACAAACACGGCTCCAAACAGTGCGGTATCTGTCAGCGTACCTCTGATCCTGTCCCCCTTTATCATGGAAATCACATTGGGAACGATAAGGCCGATATAGGAAATGGAACCGACCACCACTACAATAGAGGCTGTGATCATAGCTGAAATGGTAAGCCCCAGAAACAGGATCAGGTGATAGGGCACACCGAGATTTTCCGAAAAATCACGTCCCATTCCCACAATATTGAAGTGATTGGCAAAAAGAAATGCCAGGATTACCAGCGGGACTGTCAGATAAACGATTTCATACCTTCCTCTTAAAACCATGGAAAAATGTCCCACCAGCCAGGAAGATAATGCCTGTGTCATTTCATATTTATATGCCAGATAGCTGGTCATTCCGGAAATCACATTGTTAAACATAATTCCCACCAGCGGAACCATAACCGCATCCTTGAACGGTATCCTCTGAATAAACCAGACAAAAATCCAGGTGCCTGCCAACGCTGCTCCGAATGCAAACAGCGCCCGTCCCCAAAGTATAGAACCTGGCATAAACAAAAGTGCCAGAAGGATGCCAAACTGCGCTGATGAAATAGTAGCTCCTGTGGTAGGAGATACAAATTTATTCATACAAAGCTGCTGCATCATCAGCCCTGCTACGCTCATTCCCACACCTGTGCAGAGAATCGCAAGAAGGCGGGGAAGACGGGAAATCAGTAAAATCTCAAGCTGCTCTGCCCCTCCCGTAATCAAATGGGATGGCGTAAGATCAATTACTCCAATGAACAAAGATGCCGCAGACAGGCATAAAAGAGCCAGGGCCAGAATCACCGTTAAAAATCGACTATTAATAGTAGTACCTCCTTTTTCAGTTAGTTCTATCTAACTTTTGAATAAAATAAAATGTGTATCTGCTGCTGACCTTTTAAAGTATCGCAGTCGATGCACATGAGCACGATTAGAATACACTAACTTTTATTTTTTGTCAAGAATTATCTTGCAGAACTCGGCAGCTGTTTTCCAAATGCCTATAGCTTTCCTTTGTACATGGGTGTTCTTACTTCAATCAGATTTCCATCCAAGTCATAAAACCGCACCATCTTCTGTCCCCAGCTGTACTCTGTAAGCCGATTGACATACTGAATCGACGGATATTGTGTTTCCAATTTACAGATAAAAGCTTCTATCTCCGGCTCTTCAAAATACAACTCGCAGAAATTATTTTCAGGAATAATCTCCTTTCCCAGAGCTTCTCTCCAGATTTTTTCATCCTGAAGCACAAGGCCTTCCGTTAAAATCATATTTCCTTCACTATTAAGCACGGTCTGAAGGCCAAAGAGTTCGTGATAAAATTGCCTTGATTTTTCGATATCTTTTACTGCAAGAAGAATGTTCCTTAGCTTCATGGTCGATCTTCCTTTCTTCCTGTCTACAACTGTCTACCAATTTTCAGAGAATGCAAAATGGCTGAAATTCTTGAAAAATCAAGCAATTCCAGCCAATAAAAAGAGCGCGAGACGGGATTCGAACCCGCGGCCCCCACCTTGGCAAGGTGGTGCTCCACCACTGAGCCACTCGCGCATTTAGTACATTTCACATAT
>NZ_JBBKBT010000014.1:0-73240 GCF_037890305.1 Enterocloster sp. HCN-30185 | reverse complement strand
TAACAATCCACCGAGCTCTTTCATCAAAAGTCAGCTTTCCATTATATCTGTCTGCCTGTTCAAATGGAGTAAGATCAACATCTCCTGAATTCCTGATTTTCTGATCCAATGCTTTTCCAAGACTCTTCTGTTCAATAATTACTCGTGTTTCAGGAATATACACATCAATACGTTTTGTATTTCCATCAATTACAACTTTCTTTTCAAAGTTCAAACGTTCTGTCACATTATCCATTCCCAAAACATTCGTCAATAAATCAATCCAATAAGAACGTCCATCTTCATCTTCTTTCCCTTTTCCCATCCATCGGTTTACAAATTGACGGGCAGCCTCTCTTTGTTCTGCATCTGTCATGCTTTTTTCCTCCTAAATAATCGTGCATTCACAAATCTTTCTCCGACTATTTTTACATATCATATCCACAGTATATCATAAAATTATTACAGAACAGCATTCATATATCATTATTTGTATTGTGTCTGCACACAAGGAACTTCTACCGCCAAATCATAATAATATTGATACATGATCATGTTATCTTTTGCTTCTATATACACTCTCTGAGCTTCTTTCAGCAAGTTATTCCATATATCTTTCCATTCACTAGGAGCCGAATCTAAAAACCACATATTATTAAATGACATTTCTATCGTCCCCCATAAATCATCTTCTTTACGCTCAGTTTTTATATTCATCTGCATATTTCGTGCAATTTCCAATGCATCTTTTTGTAAAAAAGTGAATTTCACTACTTTTTGAGGATCTGGAACTTTCTTAAAACGACGCATATGAGCTTCTGCCTTTTTAATAATTGTTTCCAATTGTTCATCATGCCATTTTTTATCCTCTAGTATCTCTTCTTCTGACATTTGCGCTTTTTCTTCATTAATTTCTCTTTGCATTTCTTCCAATTCATGCTGTGCAATATCATAATATTTCTTTTCAATCACCATAATCTCCCAACTCCATAAAAAAAGAAACAGTCAACATTTTCGTTACAACTGTTTCCTTTATTTTTGAAGTCCCCGGAGCATTTGTATCACTACATTCTGTTCTTTTTCATCAAGATTATTCCAAATATTCAGAACCTCTTGTTGTGATTCTGATAAGCTTACTGGAACATCCATTCCGGCAAAGAATTGTGCCATTGTTACTCCCAGTGCATCACATATCTTTTCTACAGTAGGCATAGTTGGTAAACTTTCTTTAGCAATAATTTTTCCAATCGAAGATTGAGATATACCAGTCAATTGTGACAGCCGATATTTACTCATATCACGTTTTTTACATAAAGCTATAATATTGTCCGCAATATAATCCTCTGTACGCAAGTAAATACACCTCTTTCCGATAGTAGTTACCTTAATTGTAACTAGAAATCCGCAAAAATATTAGAGATGTATCTTACAAGTATTTACTAATGGAAACAGTAGTATTAAAACAAAAAAAATAGAACTATATAAAGTTGTATTCCATTAATGTCAGCTTATTATCTAAATGCTCATATTCTCTTTGTATTTCTTCAATTTTATCATATAGTTTCAGCACTGTCGAACCCTTTATCATTTTATTCTCTTGGCACATCTGCCGGAATTTTTCTTTGTACTCCCGCAGTACTCTTCCTTTTTCCTCTAATTCCTCCAGTGTTTTGATTTCCTCTTTATCTGCCATGTATTTTCCTCCCAGACATAATTTTTAATACATAAATGATAACCCTTTTTTCGCTGTTGTTCAATTACAACTTATCGCCTTTTTCTCCCATCAATCGACAATCTTCTTTTTGCTATATACATATGATATACTTCTCTTTATACAACCAATTGCTGTTGTATAGCTCACCATTTTTTCTATCTACAACACAAAAAAGTCAAGTTGTGATGGAAAGGAGGTGAGGACATGGAAATAAATTATGCACTTATAGGCAAACGTATAAGAGAAACCCGCAAACAACGAGGATTATCTGCCGAGGAGCTGGCTGAAATTGCTGATCTTTCTACTGTTTATATAAGCTATATTGAAAATGCCAAGCGTAAACCCAGTTTAGAATCTTTAATCAAAATTAGCAACGCACTTGAAATTACTATTGATGAATTACTCTATGGGAACTTGTTATACAATCCTACGGAATATCAAACTGACATTGATTTATTAATGGCAGATTGTACCAGCACTGAAAAACGTTACATATTCGAGGTTCTTTCAGCCATAAAAAACATTTTACGAATCAATGATTGGCATCTATCCTCAAAACACAATTACGATGCTGATAACCCGAATGATTATTAAATCATTCAATAACAATCAAATATCTATTTCTACATAAACCATCCGTTAATCACTTAACCGATGGTTTATGTCTTTTTCAATCCAAAAATTCTATGATAGTTATATCAACTATAAAGGATGTCGCTATTGATGAAAGAAAGTGAAGAACGAAGCAGTAATATTGATGAACAGAAAGCCAGAATCCGGCAAAGATACAAAGGTATTGATCCAGAAGAACTGGAAGTAATTCCGGCACTTCCACCAGAGGATATTTTTAAAACAGAAAAAAAACTACGAGTAGCTGTATATGCAAGGGTATCTACGGATGATCCACGCCAAACATCCTCATATGAATTACAGAAAAATCATTATCAGGATGTAGTAAATAAAAATCCGAATTGGATGCTTGTAGAAATATATGCCGACGAAGGCATTTCCGGCACTTCGCTTCAACATAGAGATGCATTCAAAAAAATGATTGAAGATTGTGAAGGCGGAAAAATTGATTTAATCATAACAAAAAGTGTATCCCGATTTGCAAGAAACGTTGTTGACTGTATCCGATATGTACGAGAGCTTTCTTCACTCCGTCCACCCGTCGGTGTATTTTTTGAAACAGAGCATTTAAATACTCTTGATCCCAAAAGCGAAATGATTCTGTCATTCATGTCAACACTTGCGCAGGAAGAAAGTCATACCAAAAGTGAAATTATGAATTCTTCCATTGAAATGCGTTTTCGTCGGGGAATATTCCTTACACCTCCTCTGCTCGGATATGACCAAGACGAAAATGGAGATCTTGTAATCAATCCACATGAAGCTAAAATTGTGCAGCTTATTTTTTATATGTATCTTAATGGAAGCAGTACTCAACAAATTGCTGATTCTTTGACAGAACTCGGTTGTAAAACAAAAAAGAATAATGATGTCTGGTCATCCAGTACCATACTACAAATCCTTCAAAATGAACGCCATTGTGGGGATGTTCTGGCGAGAAAAACATGGACTCCGAATTATCTTGACCATAAATCAAGGAAAAACAATCAAGACCGTAATCAATACAGAAAAGTCGGACATCATGAAGCTATTATCTCCCGAGATGATTTCATAGCTGTTCAAAAATTAATTACAAATGCGAAATATGGAAATAAAGAGATTTTACCAGAATTACATGTGATACAAGAAGGCTCTCTAAGTGGATTTATAAGCATTAATCCAAGATGGTCTGGATTTAAATCCAGAGACTACTTTGAAGCATCTCAAAGCGTCCTTAAACCGACAAATATGAATGCACCTGATACAATTACTGCTTCCGCCGGTTCCTTCGATTTAAGAGACTATGAAGTTGCTAGAGGACAATTTTTCTCCTCGGTTGGTCGGATTTCTGTTTCTTTTTCATATAAACAGATCTCTTTTAACAAAGATGCTATACGGAAATTTCCAAACATAAAATTTGTCGAAATGCTAATACACCCGAGCTCAAAACTACTTGCTATTCGACCATGTTCCTCTGAAACAAAAAATAAAGTGCAGTGGTCACGTCTCAAAGATGGTCAACTTATTCCAAAACCAATTTCCGGTGCTGCATTTTTGCCAACATTATACGAGATATTTAAGTGGGACAAAAAATGCAAATATAGAATATTAGGAGTTGCCCACCAAAAAGACAATGAAAATGTCCTTATTTTCAACATGGACGATACAGAAATACGAATCCCGACAATTACCAACGACGTATCCGCCCCCAATAACAACACGCCTGATACAATATCTGATTCTAAGAGTGTGTTAGCTTATCCTGCCGACTGGATGAATAGCTTCGGTAATAATTACTATACTCAGTCTCAAGCGCCAGAATTAACAGAATTTACAGTGGACAAAAACTGGCAAACTGCTTCAGAAAGTAAACCTTATAAAGAACCCGAGCTACAAACCACTCCCAAAGAAACCATTATACAAAATATAAAGAATATTATTACAGAAATTAAAGGAGACACCCAATGAGCGAGCAACCTATAAATCAATGGAATATGACTACAGAACCTTCTGATATGATGAAAATCAACACACCTATGCCAATAACAGTCGCACCCAGCCCCTCAAATCAAATGGAAGTCATTGACGATGATTCTTTCAGCTATGACGGTTATCAAGTTGTACGTGGCGAATTCTTCGCTCATATTTACGAACCTTCGTTTACGTTTAATAACTACAAGGTATCTGTAAATACCGCCTGCATAAAAAAGCTACCTGATGTCGAATATGTGCAAATATTAGTCAATCCCATTGAAAAAAAACTGGCTGTCCGTCCCTGTCGAGAAGAAGAAAAAGACTCTTTTCGTTGGTGTTCCTCTGGAAAAAAGCGTTCGCCAAAACAAATCACCTGTCGAATTTTCTTTGCTAAAGTGATATCTCTCATGGATTGGAATCCTAATTATCGGTACAAGATTCTCGGCAAATTAATTCGTTCTGGCAATGAAATACTGTTCATTTTCGATTTAACTTCACCTGAAATATTTCCTCGTACACTAAAAGACAATGGAACTGTAACCACTGCTAGGACACCTTCTTATCCTGAAGAATGGAAGAATCAATTCGGTATTCCAGTGGAAGAACATCAGAAATCAATGCAAGTCAATATATTTGAAGGCTACGCAGTATTTGACATACAAGAAAAGAAGAAGGCAACTGATAAATCCATAGAAAAAGCAAAAGAACCATCAACAGCAGAAAGTGAGGAAAAATCCTATGAACAACAAACACTCTTCCCATCCACTAATATGTATTGACTTTAAAAAGAATCGTATACGAATCCACCGCAATACACTCCGTCAAATTGGTAACCCAGAATATATTCAACTTCTTGTTAATCCTGATCAAAAAATGATAGGTATAAAGGCTAGTTGTGCAGAGGATAAATTGGCACATAAAGTTAAGGATTATTTTGTCATCAATGGTAACAGTTATGAATTGTACAGCCGAGAATTACTATATTCACTTTCCCAGCTTAACCTTTCTTGGGAGAAATTTAACATTTTTCGTTTAGAAGGCAATATTTACCCAGATAAGAAAATAGCTCTATTTTCCATGGATAACATCATCGCAAAACTGCCACAAACAGAATTCAAATCAGAAATAATGGGAGATGAGTATGCGCAATTATAGTATATATACATTAAAAACAAAACTAGAATTCACCAATTTGTATCAATATCTCAGTGAAAAAGATTATAAACAACTTGAGCAACAGATATTATGTCATTCCTATCACACCCCCATCTGCACATGGAATGGTATTGTCATTAATGGTATAGAAGCATATGAATTATTTCGTAAACACAGTATTCCTTTCCGAATAAAAAGACTCCATTTTTCCAGTAAAGAAGATGTAATTTCATGGATATGTACTGACCAACTTAAACGAGAGGATTTAACCAATATCAATAAAAAATACCTGATTGGGAAAAAATATGATGCTGAAAAAATTTTAGTTTCAAGACAACTTTCATCTACGAATAAATCTCATATTTCCGGTGCAAGCATCGCAGCAAAAAAAATATCCGAAGAATGTAATGTAGCAATGGCTACTGTTTACAAATATTCTGCTTACAGTAGTGCACTAGATATAATTGATGAAAAAGTTCCGGATCTTGTCAAACGAGTTCGTTCTGGTCAGCTTTGGATTTCCCAAGCTAATATTATTGAACTTTCAGGATTATCAAAAGAGCAGCTTTTAAGTCTAAATAACTACCTTCTTGCCGAAAAGATAGAACATCTCAGTTATCATGATATGAAAAGGGAATTACTGTGGAATAATTACGCCAAACCGATATTAAAGAAAGAATCTTCCGTTTCTATTCCATCTATACGCAATCTGCCACAATTTGATCCAGATGCGGAAATTGCAAGTCTTACGTTGACGATTCCCTCATGGAACAGTTCTATCGAAAGAGTATTAAAAGTTTCAGATTTTAAAATTGCATCTGATACAGCAAAATATAAGCTTAAATATCAGCTTATGTGCCTAATATCAACCACAAATAATATTTTGAAAAAATTGGAGGAAATATAATTATGGATGGAAATACCGAAGATTTACAAAAGTTTGTTCCCCAAGTGCATTTTGAGCAAATACCTATTAAAAATTTATGTTCAAATCAAGATTACCAACGTAATCTTTCTATCAAACACGTTCAGCGTGCTGCAGCTAATTTTGACCTTTATCAGATAAACCCTGTAAAAGTAAGTAGACGTGATGGGATAAATTATGTGTTCAACGGACAACACACTATAGAAATTGTCGCTCTCGTCTCTGGATCAAGAGAAACTCCTGTCTGGTGCATGGTTTATGATGATCTTGTTTACACTCAAGAAGCAGATATTTTTGCAAATCAGATGAAATATGTCAAATCGTTACTACCTTATGAAATATTCATGGCTAATATTGAAGCTGGTAATGATAGAGAACTTATTATTCGTGACCTTGTTGAATCATATGATCTCTCTATTACTTCTTCCTCTCGCCCCGGAGGTATATGTGCTGTATCCACTTTAATTAATATCTATGAAAAATATGGTTTTCACACTCTTGATCGTGTTTTACGCCTTTGCGTTGCCACATGGGAAGGCGCGCCTATGTCCTTTAGCTCCAATATGCTTAATGCTATTGCCCGTCTGGATAATGCTTATGGAGAAACAATGAAAGATGACACATTTAAAGAAAAAGTAGGACGTGTCTCTGTCAGAGAAATCAGTCGTACTGCCAGAGAACGTCGTGCCGGTTCATTAGGGTTTGCAGAAGCTCTTTTACTAGAATACAATAAAAAATCCAAGTATTCACTTCCTTTTGAGAAATTATACACTCATAAAACACCCAAAAAAAGAGAACAATCAACTGAAGATGAATCCGGTCAAAGTTCCACTCCAGAAGGTCAGTTAGATTTATTTTCTACGGATCAGGACAATACTCAGGCTCTGCCAAACGAATAGCGCAGAGCCTTCAGCCTTCGTTCTATTCATACTTTCAAAAGAATACCCTACTCTAAGACTCCCTTTCATGCAAGCACTATTTTATCTTATTCCAAATTCATCATCCGCTCCATCCGCCACCTTATATATGAATATCCATTCCAAATATTTGCTTTTACCGGATACTCTTTCCTGTAAACAAATACAGTGTGATATTTAACAAAATGCATTCTACACCAGTTATGTATATCCTTCATATATATGTTATTTATACCGTTCGCCCACTGTTCTAAAAACCATATGTCTTTATCTGACAATAACTCCATTATGAACAGTACATTATAATATTGAATGACACCTACTCTCTTCCTTTCCTCTATTAACCTTTTACACAATAACCTATACTTAATGTTCATATCGTTCCTATGCCTTCCCTCTAATCTATATTTTCCATCCTTATATACGTTATATATATAATTGTTATATAGTACATATAATAGCCTGCAGCATATCCAGAGCCTCGGCGCCTCTTACCTCTCCCACGATGATCCGATCCGGATTCATCCTCAGCGAAGCCCGGATTAACTGGCTGATGGTAATCTGTCCCTTTCCCTCTGTATTGGCGTCCCTTGTCTCTAAACGCACCAGATTGGGAACCTGAGAAATCTGCAGCTCTGCCGAATCTTCAATGGTAATTACCCGCTCCGTTCTGGGAATAAAGGATGACAGGGCATTTAAAAATGTCGTCTTTCCTGAATTGGTTCCCCCGCTGACAAAAATATTGTACCGGGCAGCTACCAGCCCTTCCAGAAACTGTGCCGCTTCCTCTGTAACAGCCCCAAAGCCAATCAGCTTTTCCATCGTGATCGGTTCCGGAAACTTTCGTATAGTCACCACCGGGCCGTCCAGCGCAACCGGAGGCAGCACGATATGAACGCGGGAGCCATCCTCCAGACGGGCATCTGCAATGGGCGAAGACACATTTACCACCCGGTTTACACGCCCTACGATCTGCTGGATAATATCCTCCAGCTGCTCCGGCCGTTCAAATCTCCGTTCCCACAGAGCTGTTCCGTCTTTTCTTTCGATAAAAATCTTCCCGGCTCCATTTACCATGATCTCTGTTACATTTCTGTCATCTAACAGCTCCTGTAAGATGTCCAGACGCCGAAAACTGTCATAAAGGCTGCTCCTGAGCCACAGCCGCTCTTTAAGAGGCAGAAATAGTTCCTGCCCTTTTTCCCGGATCGCACGGTCAATCTGTTCGTAAAGCTCATCATCCTCCATGCGGCTGCATTCCTGAAGCTGTTCCATAATCTTCTGGCGCAGCTCTTCGCGGATTCCCTCCCTTGGATTTCTTTCAGTCATTTCCCCCTCCTCCCTCTAAAAGAGCCCGGACAAAATCTCCCATCTCTCCCCAGAGAAGCTGATCCATGCAGTTTTCCATGCTGCTCAAAGGCCGTGTCTTTGGAAGATGGAGACGGCAGATTTTTTCTTTAAGGGAAACCGCGCCTGCAGCTGACAGATACCTGTCAAATGCCTGCAGCTTGGCCCTGGATACCGGATCCTCTAAAACCGGCAGATACACCCCGTCACAGCAGTCCAGCAGCGCCGCCGATCCCCTTCCCATGTGGCCCATATCCACTACCAGCCGCCTGTATCCGCTTTCCCTGGCAATACGCCTTAAAAGAAGGGCTAATTCCTCGGGCTCCATCTGATCCAGATCTTCCCCATAAGCTGCCGGCGGGATCATGTCAACCTGTCCCACAGAGCACACCATGGCCCGGAGCTTCATCCAGTTAAAGCTTCCCTGACGGCAGAGATAAAGCACATCCGAAAAATCCTGCTTCACATCTTCTCCCAAAAGAGCCTCAAATCCTGCAAATTCCTCCAGGCTGATAAAAAGTACCGATTCCGTTCTGGACAATACCTGGGCCAAGGTCAATGCAAAGGCTGTTTTTCCGCAGCGGTTCACCGGAGAGTACACACCCAAAATCTGCGCACCCATTCCCGAAAGAGCCAGTGCAGGCTCTGGAGGAGCTGTACAGTAGCAGGTCATGACCTCCCGCAAAATCCCTTCTCCCGACTGAAACCGATAAATAGAGGGTTCCTCCTTCCCTATGGAAAACTCTCCGCCGCAGAGCACCATTTTTAAACCTGCTTTCACTTCATCTGCGGCCGCTTTTACAGTCTCTCCTACTAAAAGAATTTCAATTTCATGGCTGTCTCCGTACTCTTTTAACCGTTCCAGATTCGAAAAGGCCATCGCTGTAAAAGGAATGGTCTCCCTCCGGTTTACATACTCTGCCAGCCTTCTGGCATAAAGCGCATCCTCATCATACACCGCCATTATTTTTACCATCTTTACTCCTCCTGCTGTATTTCTGATTTTCTTCCCTTCTCTGCCTTACCCGGCCTGTGGATGCCACGCCTCCTCTGCCATGCGCCTCCTCCCACTGCCTCAGGCTCCCCGTTCACAGCCTCTGCCATATCTCTGCCGCGGCTGCTCCCACAAAAAAGCAGGCTCCCAGCGGGATGACCGCCTCTCTTCCGTCCCTTGAGGGATCATAATATATTTCCATCATTCTGCTTTGAAAACTGTGCCTGATATAGGCTGATAAATAAAGAAATCGTTTGACCATGCTGCCCTGCCGCAGCATTTTAAGAAGAGCCAGAACTGCTCCTAACATAAATCCGATCGTTAAGGCCTTTAGACCATCCCGAACCCCCAGCCATGCAGTAAACAAGGCTGCCATTTTTACATCCCCAGCTCCGATCATCCCCCTTCGGTATATGGGAAATCCCAATATCACCACTGTAATCAGACGGATCATAAAACCGGCCGCAAACAAACTGCGTTCTGCCATACTTCCCTCTCCCCAAGTCAGCGCTCCGCTGATTCCGGCGATCAGCGCAAACCCCAGATATCGGTTGGAAATCCTGTACTCCCTGATATCTCCTGCCGCAGCTGCTGCCATAAAAAGCCAATATAAAAATTTACATACAAAATACAGACTATATTCCTCCTTCCAGAAAAAACGACGCATACTGCCCTGAAACCCCTCTGTTTGCGCGTCTGTCCTCTGCTGTGATCTGCTTAAAAATCTGAAATTCTCTCCCCGACAGGGGATGGACTCTCATAAGAATTACAAAATTAGAATTAAAAATAGAATTTTGAAATGAATGTTACTACATTATGCCCCACCCTCCGACAAAAGTCAAGGGCTATTTTCATTTTACACCATATTTTTCCCTTCATCTGTTCATTTTATCAAATTGTGTCGTTCTAATGAATAATTTATCACTTTTTCCATTTTATTTTTTATGCATTTTACCCATTTTATCTTGACCCGCATTCATCACAATGGTAAAATAGCATTAGTTTAAAATTTTAAACCAAAGGAGGAGATCAAAGGATGACCACTGCGGCAGAACTGCAGAAGCAGTTTCATTCCTGTATGCCTATATTCATTGCCCTTGGTGATAAAGTCCGGCTTTCCATCATAGAAGCCCTAACGGAAAATGCCATGGCACTGGATTCACCAGGCGTATCGGTGGATTTTGCAGATCACGCTATGAATGTAAACGAGATCACCCGGCGCACCAGCCTGTCGCGTCCGGCCATCTCCCATCATTTAAAAATATTGAAAGCCGCCGGACTGGTAGATGTCCGCGAGGACGGCACTGCCAATTACTACTATCTCACCCTCCGGGAGCCTACCAGGCAGCTGATGGAACTGGGTTTCCGGATTGAAGAATTTATATTTTAAAAAGACTTCGGTTCTATTCCCCAATCCTGCATATAATGGTATTTTTCGGATATACTGACTGTGTTACCGGTAAATCCGTCAAAATCCGCTCTGCCGTTTTGGGCAGACGCGCAGGGAGATAATATTCTATGAGTGATTGGATGAAGGCCGTTTGCCAGACCGCAGCAGCCACTCTTAAAAAACAGGATCCGCAGCTTCTTCGCCTGAGGGCCGAGATTGAAGATACCAGACATGCCATTGAAACGGCCAGAAACCATTTTGAGCAGGAAGTAGATCCTACACTGATCGACTGCTGTATTTATGAATGGAATGCAGCGCAGCTGCGTTACCAGTTCCTTTTAAGAAAATTTAAAAGCCGGGAGCTTTGACTCCCGGCAGAATTGCGAGGACAACAACTATGAGCGCTTGGTATGAAAAAGCAGTTTTTTATCATATGTATCCCCTTGGTATGACCGGTGCCCCAAAGCAGAATACCGGAACAGAACAGACAGACCGGTTTGATGAGCTGGAATTATGGATTCCACATATAAAAGCGCTGGGCTGCAATGCCATTTACATAGGCCCCCTTTTTGAATCCACCAGCCATGGCTATGATACCAGAAATTACAAACAGACCGACCGCCGTCTGGGCTCCAACGAAGACTTCCGTCATTTCATTTCCCTCTGCCATGAAAACGGGATCAGAGTCGTCGTAGACGGGGTATTCAACCACACGGGACGGGAATTTTTTGCCTTCAAAGACATTCAGGAAAAGAAATGGGATTCTCCCTATAAAGACTGGTACAAGGGCGTAAACTTTGACTGGTCAAGCCCTCTGGGAGACCCTTTCGGCTATGAGGCCTGGCAGGGACATTTTGAACTTCCCTGTCTCAACCATGCCAATCCCCAGGTCTGCCGGTATCTCTTTGACGTGATCCGGTTCTGGGTCGACACCTTTGACATTGACGGCATCCGTCTGGACTGCGCAAACGTACTTGATTTCCATTTTATGGAAGAAATGCGCCGGGAAACGAAAACCATGAAAGAGGATTTCTGGCTCATGGGAGAAGTCATCCACGGAGACTATGGCCGCTGGGTCAATGACCATATGCTCCACTCTGTAACCAACTACGAACTCCACAAGAGCATTTACTCCGGCTTTAACGACCACAATTTCTTTGAAATCGCCCACAATGTACGCCGTCTGGAGGCTATCGGACGCAGTCTGTACACCTTTGTAGACAACCATGATGAGGATCGAATTGCCAGTAAGCTTCGTACAAAGGAGCATCTGCTTCCCGTATACACCTGCCTGATGACCCTTCCGGGCATCCCATCCATCTACTACGGAGGCGAATGGGGAATCGAAGGGAAACGGACGCCCTCCTGCGACGACGCCCTGCGGCCTGCCATTTCACCAGATGCGTTTGATTCCCTCCGCTGTACCCTTACAGACCGTATTTCAAAACTGGGTATCATTCATCAGGAGAATGAAGAGCTTCATATGGGACGCTATCAGGAACTGCTTTTAACCAACCGTCAATACGCCTTTGCCAGACACGGTGAACACAGCCTGATCATTACCGCTTTAAACAATGACGATAACGAAGCTGTATTAAATATTCCTGTTCCCATGGCTGCCTCTCAGGCTGTAAATCTTCTTGAGGATGGCGAGATCCTCCCCATTCGAGACGGAAAACTGCAGATTACATTAAAGGGCTGTGACGGAGCAGTTCTTAAGATCAAGGGGGAATCGTAATATGGCTGTAAGAAAAAGCACACCGGCAAAACCAACCGCTGCCGCAAAAAAAACAGGAACTTCTTCCAGAGCTTCAGCGCCTGCCGGAACAGGTATGATCTCGGAGCTGGACTGCTATCTCTTCGGAGCCGGCACTCATTATGATATTTACCAGAAACTGGGGGCTCATCCCATGACTTTTAAAGGAAAATCAGGGATTTATTTTGCCGTTTGGGCTCCGCATGCAGAGCAGGTTCATCTGGTAGGCGACTTCAATGGCTGGAACCCTGATGCCAATCCCATGAAAAAAATCTCTGATATGGGAATCTGGGAATACTTTAACCCAGGTATGAAAACAGGTGAACTCTACAAATTTGCCATTACTACCGATACGGGAAAAATCCTTTATAAGGCCGATCCCTTTGCTTTCAGCGCAGAATACAGACCCGGCACCGCTTCTGTAACAGCCGACCTCTCCGGCTTTTCCTGGGCAGATACAGACTGGATCACCAAGCGGGCTCAGAAAGACCCTGAAAAGCAGCCCATGAGCATCTATGAAGTTCATCTGGGCTCCTGGCGTAAAAAGAACCGCCCGGAAAAGGATGGCTGCTATACATATATCGAGGCCGCCCATGAGCTGGCTGCCTATGTGAAGGAAATGGGATACACCCATGTAGAGCTTATGGGAATTGCGGAACATCCCTATGACGGCTCCTGGGGCTATCAGGTAACCGGATATTTTGCTCCTACCTCCCGATATGGCTCGCCAAAAGACTTCATGTATTTTGTAAATTATCTCCATAAAAATGGTATCGGCGTCATTTTGGACTGGGTACCCGCCCATTTTCCAAAGGACGCCCACGGACTGGCTGATTTTGACGGCCATCCCCTCTATGAATATGAAGATCCGCGCAAGGGCGAACATCCGGACTGGGGCACAAAGGTTTTTGATTACGGAAAAAACGAGGTCAAGGACTTCCTCATCAGCAATGCCCTTTACTGGGTGGAGCAGTACCATGTGGACGGTTTGAGAGTGGATGCAGTTGCTTCCATGCTCTATCTGGACTATGGCCGCCAGGACGGACAGTGGGTACCCAATATCTACGGCGGAAACCAGAATCTGGAGGCCATTGAGTTTTTCAAGCACTTAAATACTGTCGTTCAGGGACGCAATCTCGGCGTACTGATGATTGCGGAAGAATCTACCGCCTGGCCCAATGTGACAAAGCATCCGGAGCAGGACGGACTGGGCTTTACCTTTAAGTGGAACATGGGCTGGATGCACGATTTTTTGGAGTACATGAAGCTGGATCCCTATTTCCGCAAATATAACCACAACCGGATGACCTTCAGCCTGACTTATTTTAACAGCGAAAATTATATCCTGGTATTGTCCCATGACGAGGTAGTTCATTTAAAATGCTCCATGATCAACAAAATGCCCGGTCTGGGAGAAGACAAGTTTTCCAACCTGAAAGCCGGATATACCTTTATGCTGGGCCATCCGGGCAAAAAGCTGCTCTTTATGGGACAGGATTTCGGCCAGTGGCATGAATGGGATGAAAAGGTGGCTCTGGACTGGCATCTGGCAGATGAAGACAGCCACAGAAAGCTTCAGGAATATGTCCGTGATCTGCTTCACATTTATAAAAAATATCCCTGTCTGTACCGCCTGGACAATGACTGGAACGGTTTTGAATGGGTAAATGCCAACGACGGAGACCGAAGTATTTTCAGCTTTATCCGCAGAGATGAAACAGGCAAAAAGAACCTGTTGTTTGTTATAAATTTCACACCCGTAGCCCGTCCCGACTACCGGGTAGGAGTTCCTAAAAAATGTAAATATACACTGCTTCTGGACAATGAACACGGTGCCTACAAGGCTTCTCAGTGTCCTTCCTACACATCCGTCAAGGGAGAATGCGATGGAAAGCCCTATTCTGTGGCCTATCCTCTCCCCGCTTATGGTACGGCCATCTTCCGATTTTAAGTAAAAGGGAATTGTTACCAGTGTATTTCCTAAAAGTACGTTAAAAATTTATCAAATTTAGTATGTACTTTTTACCGCCCTTGTAGTAGAATAAGTACAGTGCGGCGGGAAACCGGCGCAGTACCGTATATAATGTGTGGAAGGAGAGTATGATTATGGCAAGAGAATTAGTTTTCACAAGTGAAAAGAAAACCGTTTATCGTGACGGCAGCACTGCCATCAAGGAATTCTGTGATGGATTCCCGAAAGCCGAGGTTCTGAATGAAGCCCTGTGCAACGCGCGGGTGGAGGATATCGAGGCGCTCAACGTTCCTAAGATCCTGGGGGTTTCTGTTGTTGATGGAAAATGGTCCATCCTGAAGGAATACGTAGAGGGAAAGACCTTACAGCAGTTAATGGATGAAAATCCGGACAAGCTGGAAGAATACATGGAAGGCATGGTGGATCTCCACCTTCTGATCCATAAGCAGGCCTGCCCTCTGTTAAACAAACTGAAGGAAAAAACCATCCGCGCCCTCAAATCCGTGGAGCAGCTGGACGACAGCACACGCTATGAGCTGATGACCAGACTGGACGGAATGCCCAAGCATACCAAGCTCTGCCACGGCGATTTCAATCCATCCAACATCATCGTAGGTGATGATGGCAAATGGTATGTCATTGACTGGGTACATGCTTCCCAGGGAAATGCCAGCGCCGATGTGGCGAGAACCTACCTTCTGTTAAGCTTAAAGGACCGCAAAAGAGCGGAGCTGTACATGGATCTGTTCTGCGAAAAAACCGGTACAGAAAAACGCTATGTGCAGGGCTGGCTCCCTGTAGTAGCCGCAGCTCAGCTGGCCTATAAGCGTCCTGAGGAAAAGGAGCTCTTAGAGAGCTGGATCAATGTATTTGAGTATCAGTAAACAGTAGACCGATCTTACATATCACATTATTTAGGGTTCAAAAAGGCCCTCCGAAGCTGATTTCGGAGAGCCTTTTTCTTTATGTATCTTCCCATTCGCTGGAATCAGACGGTATTTCCTCCGCTATTCGTTCCGCCTTCCTCTCCCGCCGTTCCACAGGAAAAGCTACCTGGGCTTTAAACAGATCGCCGTCAATACTGATGATAAACTCTCCCTTCTGAAGCTGTGTTAAGCTTCTTGCAATGGAAAGTCCCAATCCGCTGCCTTCTGTGGTTCTTGCCACATCGCCCCGTACAAATCGCTCTGTAAGCTCATCCGGACTGATATTCAAAGGCTTTTCAGAAATATTCTTGATCGTAAATACGGCCTTATCTCCCTCTTCTCTTACGTCTACATAGACGCGGCTGCCCTCCTGGGCATATTTAAAGGCATTCGTATACAGATTTTCCAGAACTCTCCACAGGCGCCTTCCATCTGCCCGGATCATAATGATCTCCTCCGGCAGCGTCTGGATCAGCTCCAGACGGCGCAGAGCAAAACGCTCTTCAAACTCACCGTTTGTCTGCTGAACCAGCTCTACCAGGTTAATATCCGAAACCTCCAGCTTCAGATTGCCTGAACTGGCCTTTGAGGCTTCTACCAGATCTTCTGTCAGCGTCTTTAATCTCTGAGACTTCTGATCCAGCACCTCCAGATAAGCGGCAATTTTGGGATCCTGGATTTTCTGCCGCTTTAAGAGATCTACATAGTTAATAATAGAAGTAAGAGGCGTCTTGATATCATGGGACACATTGGTAATCAGATCTGCCTTTAACCGCTCGCTTTTTACCTTTTCCTGAAGAGCAGTGTCCAGACCGCTGGTAATATTATTGATATGCTCTCCCATTTTCTTTTCCTTGCCTGTGAGCATGGAAGTGTCCAGACGGTAGCCCGTATCTCCGGTAGAAATGGTACTGATGGCCTGATCCAGCAGATCTCTCTGGCAGGCTTCCCTAAACAGCCGGTGAAATACCCAGCCGTCGAGCCATACAAACAGCACAAGCACAACATAATACATGATCCGGTAGCTGATCCGTTCTCCTCTGGTTGTAAATAAAAAGAGAATCAGCCACATCATAAAGCCGTTGCAGCCTAAAAAAGTAAGATAACACAGCGCTCCGCCTACTGCATAGCTGGTCTTTTCCCGATAAGCTTTAAATGCCGCAGTCCCTCTTTTTCCAAGACTCCCCGTCCAAAGCGTTCCGGCCTTGTATCGGCGCAGAAGACTGAAACCGCAGGGAACTGCACAGCTGTAAATGATCAGATATCGAAGCATCTTATTCCAGAAAGGCAGATGTTCCTCACTGAAAAAAAGACCGATTACCATCATTCCAAGCCGTTTCCCCCACAAAAGGAGCACCGCTGCTGCTACAGCCCCCAGGAGAATGCATACCTCCGTAGGAATCCGATCAACCGGATAAAGGCGTATCTCGCTGTCCAGATTGTCTGTATGTCCCGACAGGAACACCAGCCATACTAACGCCGCAAACAGACCGATGAATCCGACAATTACTCCGCCCATTCCCATAATAAACGCATTTCTCACACTGCGGTACTGGGCAGACTCTTCGGAATAGCTGTCAACATAAGGATATGTGGTATCAACCGAAACCACCAGATAATTCTGGTCATTATTATTCGGATTCCATGTTTCCAAAAGAGCAGCCGCATTCTGGGGAATGACCGCCAGATTCGTATCCATACGAATGGTATTTCCGGGAATAAACAGGTATTTTCCAAATCCTCTCAGCTCATCCAGCGAAAGTTCCGGTACATTGGTATACACCGTTTCCACTCCTTCATCGCTCTTATAAACTACCCGGAAGCGCACATTGGTCTGGTGCTCCATGAAATTGTAATAAATAGAATAATACTGTCCCAGACATTCCAGAATATCCAGAGCCAGTTCTTCCTTTGTCATCCGGGTTTCCATTTCACCCATGCTCAGAAAATCAAAGCCTGTATTCAAAAACTGGACTGTAACCTCCATGTCGTCATCGTCCATGGACATAGGGGAACCCTGAACCGTAAAGTTTTCTCCCAGATAGTAGCCTCTGATCCTGGCATACCGGACGATCTGATCCAGTGTCCAGTCCTCATCTACCCCCGGCCCATCCGTAAGCCGGACAATGGGCTTGCTCATATCCAGCTGTCCGTTTGTTTCAAAGAGATCCTTATAGCCGATATATGTAAAAATATTTTCTATATCTTTTCCCAGCTTCATGCTGAAGGTATCAGAGTCCTCGTAGGTTTCCTCATAGACCCAGCTGATCCCTCTTCCGTAGCCTCCGTTTAAATACATGGCGCTGATGCCCGCCAGGGCCATAGCGAGGAATATCACTGAAAGAAGGGATAAAACCACCTTCTGAATACGTATTTTCTTTCTGCTCTGCTCCATAGGTCCACCTACTGTTTTTCAATCTTGTATCCTACGCCCCAGACTACTTTAAGATACTTCGGCTCTCTTGGGTTAATCTCAATTTTTTCCCTGATATGGCGGATATGGACCGCTACTGTATTGTCTGCCCCGATCGCTTCCTCATTCCATATCTGTTCATATATTTCATCAATGGAAAATACCTTGCCCGCATTCTTTACCAAAAGCAGGAGAATATTATACTCGATAGGAGTCAGCTTAATGGGTTCTCCGTCTACTGTAACCTCTTTATTATCATCATTGATCTGAAGGCCGCCGCACTTGTAAACCTGATCCTGCTCCTGCTGGTTTAAGTTGCCAAGCTGTGTATAGCGGCGCAGCTGGGACTTGACTCTGGCAACCAGCTCCAGAGGATTAAACGGCTTTGTAATATAGTCATCTGCCCCGATATTCAATCCCAGGATCTTGTCTGCATCCTCAGATTTGGCAGACAGGATGATAATGGGGATGCTGCTGTTTTCCCTTACCTTAAGAGTCGTCCGGATACCATCCAGTCCGGGCATCATTACGTCCAGGATCAGCAGGTCTGCGGAGTTATTTTCCAGATATTCCAGGGCCTCATAGCCGTCATACGCCTTAATTACCTTGTAGCCTTCTCCTGTAAGATAAATATCAATGGCTTCCACAATCTGCTTGTCATCGTCGCATACTAAAATTGTCTGCATTTGTATTTCCTCCCATTTTTTTCCAAAACGCACACATCCGCGGGACATGTGCCGCGGATGTGTTATGGCTTTGCCTGACTCTTTCTTTCAGAGATTCTCTGTAGCTTTTAGAAGATTCTCCATGCACAAATAAAGTTGTTTCTCCACCACTGGCTTAAGCTTCTGTGTACTACGCGGCCGTTACTGGAGGATGCGTCGATCACAGTCCCGCCTCCTGCCGCAATACCTACATGGCCGTTTACTACCACAATATCGCCGGCCTGAATATCATTAAAGTTGGTGATCTTCGTATAGCGTCCCACATTGCGCCAGCCGGAAGAAGTAAGGTAGCTCTGACGAACACCTACCTGATTCAGACACCAGTATACAAAACCGGAGCAGTCGAAGGCATTGGGACCCTTAGCTCCCCACACATAAGGACTTCCGATCTTGGATGAAGCCACAGATATCAAAGCAGATACGCCTGTACCGGAAGGTGCCTTCGGCGCAGAGGAAGAACCGCCCTGGCTGCCGTTATTTCCTGCCGGCTTCTTATTTCCGCCGCTTCCTCCCGTACTTCCTCCTCCGGTCTGTGCAGAGCTTCCTCCGCCGGAGTTTGCTGCCGGACGTCTCACATTGTCGCTGGTAAGCTTTGTCATGGTCTGGATGCCGACCTGACCATCTGCTGCCAGTCCGTTGCGGCTCTGGAAGTTTTTAACCGCCTGCTCTGTTACCTCTCCATAATATCCGGTCACATTGGCAGAGCTTAAATATCCATATTTGCTTAAAAGCTGCTGTACTCTGGTAACCGTTTCGCCCTGTTCGCCCAGCATCAATCCATTTGGACGAGCCGACGGATCATTTAAGGCAATACGGGTAGATGGACCCAGGTAGCCGTCTACGACCTGATCGTTTCTGGCCTGGAACTGCTTTACAGCAATCACCGTATCCTGTCCATAAGCACCGTCCGGTGTGGTTGTAAGATATCCTAATTCCTTCAGACGCTGCTGGCAGGCTAAAACCACCTCACTCTTTTCGCCGTAAGACAGGAGGTTGGGGCGGACCTCATCGCTGTACAGAAGGTTATAGGTTTTCTGTCCTACCTTTCCATCCGGGCTTAGGCCATTGACCTCCTGAAGCTTAATTACCGCAGCTTCCGTGGAATCTCCAAAATTACCAGTTACCTGATCCGCCTTTGCCAGATAACCCAGCTCATAAAGACGCTGCTGGATCCGCTGTATATCGTCGCCCTGGGTTCCCTTGGAAACGGCATAATACTTGGCGTCCTCAGCCATCAGAGCCTCCCAGGTGGCATCTCCTACAATTCCATCCTGTGGCATCTCATTCTGTCTCTGGAAATGTTTTACAGCCTGAAGTGTTACCTGGCCGAAATAATCGGTAGGTTCATCATTATCCATAAATCCCAGATCCATGAGACGCTGCTGGAGCTTCTTTACGATCTCATGGCGGACGCCTTCCCTTAAGTACTCAGGAACCGGCTCCGCATTCTCCGGAAGCTCTACATCATCCAGATCGGGCAGGATCTGGCCGCTTAAGTTTAAAGGTGCGATAGCTTCTGTTTCCTCCTCAGGGGCTGCCGCCCGTGCCTGGGCCTGAGCCGGAGTTGCCGCCATCCCCCCTGCTGTCTGGTCTGCACAACCTCCCAGTGTGAGAGAGGCTGACAGTATCCCTGAGGCCAGGGCATATGTAAGGTATTTTCTGTATCTAAATCTTTGGTTCATGAAATTGCTCTTGATCCTTCCTTTGTATGACTCAGCCTGAAATATGGCCGGATTTAACAATATGATACCGGATGTAAAATCCCGGTGTGCTGTCTCGTTCACTTTCAGTATCATATTATCATATTCCGATATAAATGGCGAGATTTTTTTACGGGATCAGCCCCCCGGACCGCTGAGGATGGCCTGATGCGTTCCTGCTTTTTCCACTTCTTTTAAATGGCTTCCGCTTAAAAAACGGCACTCTGGCAGCTGCCGCCTCAGCCTGTCCGCTCTTCTGGAAGGAGCGGATCACCTCGTCCAGCTGGCGGAATCGCTCCTCTTCTTTCCGGTCTGAGGACTGAAGCAAAAGCTCCATTTCCCCGGATAGCTTTTCGTTTACAAGACTGCTGATATCCTGACTGAGCTTCTCATTATTAACCTCCAGAGCCCGTCCGATGATCAGGTTCATAATCTGCTGGAACTGGGCCATTCGTTCCTCCATAGAAACAGCCGGGATTGTTTCTGCCTGAACCGGCCTTAATGGCGCCAGACGTTCCTCCTCCTTAAACCCTCTTAAAGCGGCATCCATATCCTTTTCCAGCAGTTCGTCCGTAAGCTGCGCTCCATTTTCCCCATCCTGATGCAGAACCTGGTTTAGGGCATGCTTAATGGCTTTCAGCTGATACCCCTTTTCCTTTAAGCTCTTTACCTGCCTAAACATACGGATATGAAAATCTGTATAATATCTGTGTCCCATCTCATTTCTGGGAATATCCAGCTCCAGTTCTTCCTCCCAGTACCTTAATACATGGGCTTCCACATCCACCTTTCTGGACGCGTCTGATATAAGATAATGTACTTCATCCATAACTGTTCTCTCCTTCACACTGCTTAATGTAACGATCCTCCGCCGTGCCCTGCGCGGTTCGGTTTGACCTTACTTTTAATGTATGCGTTGAGAACTGCTATTATGACTGAAATTTTAACCCTCTGAATTCCCGCCCTGAGGCCGTGCTGCATTGACGAACTTCGTGTACTCCGGCTTCCAGATTAGATTCACCGTTCCAATAGGGCCGTTACGCTGCTTTGCAATAATAACTTCAGCCTCGTTGGGATGCTCCGTATCTTTGTTGTAATAATCATCGCGGTATAAAAACATTACCACATCCGCATCCTGCTCAATAGCTCCTGATTCTCGAAGATCCGAAAGCATGGGCCTGTGGTCTGTACGGGTCTCGCAGGCACGGGACAGCTGGGAAAGAGCGATCACAGGCGCATGAAGCTCTCTGGCAATGGCCTTTAAGGAACGGGAAATCTCGGAAATTTCCTGCTGGCGGTTGTCATTTCCGCCCTTTTTGCTGCCGCTCATCAGCTGCAGGTAGTCAATGATCACAAGGCTTAGACCGTGCTCCAGCTTCATTTTCCTGCACTTGGATCGAAGCTCTGTGATGGAAATGCCCGGAGTATCGTCAATGATCAGCTTGGAATTTCCGATCACGCCGATTCCCTCTACCACTGCATCCCAGTCTGCATCCGTAAGAGTACCGGTACGCAGCTTCTGGGAATCTACGTTCGATTCCATAGACAGCATACGGTTTACCAGCTGTTCCTTGGACATCTCCAGGCTGAATACCATACAGGGCAGATTTTTCCGCACGGATACATAATCTACCACATTCAGCACAAATGCCGTCTTTCCCATGGAGGGACGGGCAGCGATCAGGATAAAATCAGAGGGCTGAAAGCCGGACAGCTTGTAGTCCAGGTCAATAAAGCCGGACGGAATACCCGTAACTGTTCCCTGATTGCGGTAGGCGTCCTCGATCTTTTCCAGCACATTGATGGCAACCTGCTTGATGGGTACAAATTCCTGCCCGCCCTTATTCTGAAGAAGGTCAAATACCGATTTCTCCGTATCTGCCAGAATATTTTCCAACGGTTCCTTTCCCGCATAGCAGGCCCCTGCAATCTCCTCTGTGGTCTTGATCAGCCGGCGCAGCACAGCCTTTTCGCTTACAATATTGGCATAGGATTTTATATTGGCCGAGGTAGGCACCATGGTCATAATATCCCGGACAAAGTCAAGGCTGCTGACCTCAGGTGGGACATCCTTTTCCTTCAAACGGTCCTGCAGAGTAACCAGATCCACCGGTTTTCCCTCGTTAAAAAGCTCCACCATAGCATCAAACATAATGCCGTACTGCTGCTGATAAAAATCACTGCCTGTTATAATCTCTGACGCCGCGATCACAGCCTCCCGGTCCATCAGCATGGAGCCGATTACCGACTGCTCCGCTTCCAGACTGTGGGGAAGCACCCGCTTAATCAGGGCTTCTTCCATGACTCTTTCCTCCTACTATAATATTTGCCAAACCTGCGCTCCGGAATTTTCTGTCCGGAAGCCTGCGAAAACAGGACGGCGCATCCCTTCCTTCCGGAATACGATACGCCGCCCCCTTTACGTCCTTTTTACGCTTCTACTACCTTCACAGCCAGCTTTGCAGTCACTTCCTTGTGAAGCTTAACTGCTACCTCAAAGCTTCCGATGGCCTTGATGGGATCGTTTAAAACGATCTTCTTCTTATCAATATCCAGCCCCAGCTGATCAGCTGCTGCCTTGGCAATTTCCTTGGAAGAAACAGCGCCAAAGGCTCTTCCGCCTTCTCCTGCCTTGATCGAAACAACCACCTTGGACTTTTCAATCTTCTCTCCCAGCTCCTTAGCCGCTGCCAGCTGCTCTGCTGCAACTTTCGCATCATTTGCCTTCTGAAGCTTTAAGTCGTTTAAATTCTTGGCAGTTGCCTCTACTCCCAGCTTTTTAGGCAGGATAAAGTTTCTCGCATAGCCGTCATTTACCTTTACAACCTGACCTTTTTTTCCAAGTGCCTTTACATCCTCTAATAATACAATTTCCATATTGATCCATCCTTTCTGTCTCTATGATACGTCGCCCTCTTCCAGCATCTGCCGGATTACTTCTTTCAGGCGGTCTTTTGCCTCCTGTATGGAAACGCCCTGCATCTGGGCTCCGGCGATGGTACGGTGGCCGCCGCCGCCCAGCTTCTCCATCATTACCTGTACATTGACCTCGTCAATGGAACGGGCGCTGAAATAAATGGTATTATTGTAATCGGTGAGAACCACGGAAGCTTTTATTCCCTTGATCTCAAGGAGTTCATTAGCCGCCTGGGCTCCGGTGATCGTCGGACTGTCAAGCCCCTCTGCCGGGCACACGCTGATGGCAAACGCATCCATATACACCTCTGCTGCCCGCACAGCCTCTGCCTTGGCCTGATAGTCCTTCATATTTTCCCTGAACAGCTTGCGCACTCTCGTAATGTCCGCCCCGCTTCTTCGCAGGAAGGCCGCTGCCTCAAAGGTACGCACGCCGGTCTGATTTGTAAAATTCTGGGTATCAATCACAATACCCGCATACATGGCGTCTGCCTCTGCAGGCCGCACCTTGATGCCGTCTGCAATATACTGCAGCACCTCTGCCACCATTTCACAGGTAGAAGAAGCATAGGGCTCTACATAGGAAAGCACCGCATTGTCAATAACCTCGTTGCTGGTTCTGTGGTGGTCCAGCACAACGATCGTCCGCACCAGGCGCAGAAGGGACGGCTCATCTGTGATGCTGGGACGGTTTACATCCACCACCACAAGCATGGTGCCTGCATCTGCCAGCTCTGCCGCCTGAGGCCCTTTTAGGAACATATCGTCCGGATATTCCGCATTGTCCAGGAAGCGCTCCATCATGGGACGGACGGAGGAAGTAACCTCATTGAGCACAATATTGGCCTTTTTATTCATGGACATGGCGATCCGGTAAATGCCGATGGCTGCGCCGAAGGCGTCAATATCTGCCAGACGGTGGCCCATGATCAGCAGCCGATCCTTATTTTCCATCAGTTCCCGCAGGGCGTGGGCCTTTACACGGGCCTTCACGCGGGTTGTCTTTTCCATCTGCTGTGCCTTGCCGCCATAATACTGGATCTTATCCGAATCCTTTACGACCGCCTGGTCGCCGCCCCGTCCCAGAGCCATATCAATCGAGGTTCTGGCATACTCATAATTCTGAGCATAACTTTCACCGTTCATGCCGATACCGATACTTAAGGTCACGGCCATCTCATTTCCGATATTAACAGTCTTTACATCTTCCAGAATGGGGAAACGGGACTCCTGCATCTTAGCCATGTGCTGCTGGCAGATTGCAAAGAAATATTTATCCTTTTCAATCTTTTTTACAATGCCGTTCATGGAAGCAATATACTTGCTGATCTTACGGTCGATCAGAGCCGTAAGCAGGGATCGCCGCACTTCTTCCACGCTTTCAAGCGCTTCTTCGTAATTATCCAGATAGATCAGTCCTGCTACCAGTTTCTGATCATTGACCTGCTGTTTGTATTTTAACGTCTGGGTCTCATCCATGAGATAGACAGCCGTAATGCCGCCTTCTCCCGTTTCCAGACCATTATCAGCCACGGCCTGAGACAAGGAAGCAATCGCCAGCTCCCGCAGGTCTACCCGGTAATTTCTCTCCAAATATGAGCTGTGTATGCTCACTGTCTCTCCGCCTGTAGCCAGCATTTCCTTCGTAACCTCCGGAAACAGGGCCGTCAGATTAGGCGCTGCCGTCTTATCTTCCCCTAAGATCAATGAAAACTCTCGGTTCATCCACAAAAGACGCCCCGTCCGGTCTGTCACTGCATAGGGAACCAGCATTTCTTTCAGGATATCCTGCTTGCTCTGATCGTAAGCTTCCGCAAATGCGATCAGTCCTACCAGGATTCCCCTTTTTCTGGAACAGTAAAGCCACAGCGCAATTCCAATATAGACAAGAGTAAAAGCCGAAACAATGATTCCCGCCGTAAACGACACCGCCCCCACAGCTGCCGCAAGCAGGACCATAAAGACTGTCAAATACAGCGGCCACTGCAGATATACGCGAAATGTCCACCGCATCTTTCCTTTATCTTTCATATCCTTCCTCCAATTTGTACCCGAAAATGGAATACGCCTATCTTATAGAGTATACCATATCTGCCCGGATTCGTCCATTGGAAAACGGATTTTGAAACGCAGGAGCTTTCATAAGCCTTTTCCAAACCGTAAGGCAAAATAAAAGATACGCACAAAAAACGGTTTACACGCAAAAAAGAATCGAATATAGTAGGAATGACAGCAGAGAATATCTTTAATACAGGAGTATTCATATGAAAAAATCAGACTTTATGAAAGAATTTATAGTAATAACCTTTGCCACCCTCATTGTTTCAGCCGCCGTGTTCTTCTTTCTGATCCCCAGTCAGGTGTCTGTAGGAAGCATATCCGGTCTGGCTATGATCCTCGGCAATATCATCCCTCTCCATATCTCCATCATTACTTTTATCCTTAACGGGCTTTTGCTGATAATTGGCTTTCTCCTGATCGGAAAGGAATTTGGCGCAAAAACGGTTTACACCTCTCTTCTGCTTCCATTATTTTTAAGGATATTTGAAATATGGTTCCCCGATTTTTCATCCATTAACGGCGATCCCTTTCTGGATATGGTCTGCTATATCTTTGTTGTAAGCATCGGACTTGCAATTTTATTCCGGGAAAATGCCTCCTCCGGGGGACTGGATATTGTGGCAAAGCTGTTAAACAAATATTTCCGCATGGATATGGGAAAAGCCATGGCGCTTCCCGGTATGTGCGTGGCCCTGTCCTCTATCCTGTTTTATGATAAAAAGTTGGTCGTTTTAAGCCTTTTAGGCACCTATTTAAACGGGCTTGTACTGGACCACTTCATATTCGGCCTGAATCTGAAAAAACGAGTCTGCATCATCTCTGAAAAAGAAGCTGAAATACGCAGTTTTATCCTGAACCGCCTTCACAGCGGCGCTACCATCTATGAAGGCCGGGGCGCCTATGACGGTCAGCCTAAAACAGAGATCATTACCATCGTGGATAAAAATGAATACGCCCTTTTGATGTCGTATCTTTTAAAAACAGACCCTTCCGCCTTTGTCACAGTTTACACGGTCAGCGAAGTAATCTACCGGCCGAAACCCCGCCAAATTTTATAAAATAATTTCATTCCCCCTCTTGATTTTTCCCCGCTCATGTGATATTATTATCACTGCTTATCAAACAAAGCATGGGCGAATTCCCGAGTGGCCAAAGGGGACAGACTGTAAATCTGCTGGCACTGCCTTCGGTGGTTCGAATCCACCTTCGCCCAGTTGCATACCAGAGTAAGCTTAAGAGCATCAGTGCTTTGCATGTAAAGGCTCTTGTTTTCAGGCCAAGTATGCATATACTCCTATATGGAATGCCGCAGTGGCGGAACTGGCAGACGCCCGGGACTTAAAATCCCGTGGGTAGTGATACCCGTACCGGTTCGATTCCGGTCTGCGGCATTTGATTTTAACCTCTGTTTCTTTTGAAACAGAGGTTTTTTGCTGTATATTTAGCAGAAACAAAAGTGCTGCCGGAACGCAGATTCGTTCCTTCAGCGCTTTTTCTTTTTATATCCGTTTATTCAGAAACCTTTCTGGGCGTTCCTGTGATACGCAGATATTCCGAATCTCAGTCATAAGACGGAGGAAGAAGGGTATGGGGATTTCCCTTTATTTCCTTTGTAGGGGATACCCGACGGCAGGGGCCGATATTTCCCTGCATCTGGCCCACAATCACCTTTTTGTCTCCCAATTTCTTTTTCAGAGTAATGAAAGCACAGTTTCCTGCTGAGAAGCATACAATCTGCCCATCCTTCAGATGAGGTGCAATCCAGTCCGTAATGGCCTCGTGGCGTTTTGCCATAGCAGAGACAAGCACTACCTCAGCCTCCACCAGGGCTTCCTCTACATCAAACGTAATGCTGCGGATCACCGCATGGCCGGTTCCGCAGCTGCCAACCAAATCCACACCATTCCCATCTGCCTGAATGGCCTTTAAGCAAGTTATGTGCCAACATATTTACTCTCAAAAATCAGGGAAATTCAGGACAAATCTATCAAAAAAATCAGGGAAAAGCGGCATTTTTATCCAGATATGGGCATTAGAAGGATAATTTTTTGATATGAATATTGTTTTTCTTCCATCACGAACGATTATTTTTTAAAAAAGGGTACTGCAAACTCAATGTTTCCGTTTGCAATACCCTTTGAAATATTTTATGCAATTTCCTGCTCAAACTCCTCTACTGTAGAGGCCCTGGCAGCCTTTTTAAGCCATACCCCCAGCGTCTCCAGATCCGTTTCGCTGCGGATTCGCTTTTCCAAAGTTTCCGAAATTGGGCCTATATCATACCTTCTGCATTTCCCTTCTCAATTCCGACCGATAAAATGCTCATTTTTACGCCCTCCCATTCTTCTGATTCCTTTACCTCAGATACAACCTGATCCAGCTTCAAAGCACTTCCTCCCCACCCACAAACCGCGACTCGATCACCGGATAAAACGCCTCTGGCCGGGACACGAAGACAGCGCCACCATATGGCGGCATGATAACTTTCAACATCCCATTTTCCACACGGTAAAACACGATTCCTGCATTATACCCATTCTCAAAGGTCAAAATCGGCCTTCCAAGAATCATATCATCCGTAATCCCCAGCTGCCATACAGGGATCTCCATCACAGCCGGTTCCGGGCGGTTGGATATCACGGTAATGGTCTGGTGATCCCCGCTCATTCTTCCGTAGGCGATCTGATGCCGTCCTGCAAAAAGAGGTTTTAGCGCGCCTTTGCGCAGCGCCGGAATCCGCTTGTGGATTCCAGTCATATACCGGTGAAATTCAATCAGTTCCAGATCCTCCTTCCCCCAGGGATAGGTTCTTCTGCTGTCAGGGTCTGTCCATCCGCAGACGCCCGCTTCATCACCGTAATACAGAGTCGGAGCTCCGGGCCAGGTCATCTGGATGACTACAGCCTCCCTGAGAACCGGCTTTTTCACATGCTCCGAGGCACGCTCCGGCCCCATATTCCCCAAACGTCCTACAATCTGGTTCGTCCGGGTAAGAAAGCGGGAATGGTCGTGGTTGGAAAGCTGGTTCATGGCCGTGAAAATCGTATTTGTCTGCATCCGGCTCATGTGGTAATTCATTGCTCCGAAAAACGCCTCTCCATCGCCGTAAAGAGCGCCGTTATAACCGTCGCTGTGCTTCTCCATCCCTGTCAAAAACCAGGTCACGGGCTCCATAAACGCATCATAATTCATAATGGAATCCCACTGATCCCCCTGAAGCCAGCTGGCGGGATCGCCATAGTGCTCTGCCAGGATCAGAACCTCCGGATTTACTTCCTTTACAGCCTTTCGAAACATCTGCCAGAACGTATGGTTATACTCTGCCGTATGCCCCAGGTCAGCCGCCACATCCAGACGCCAGCCGTCTACGCTGTAAGGCGGGGAAATCCATTTTTTTGCCACATTTAAAATGTATTTTACCAGCTTTTCAGAACCCTCATAATTAAGCTTAGGCAGCGTATCATGACCCCACCAGCCGTCGTACGTCCTGTTTCTTGGCCATGCTTCATCACTGTCGTCGTGAAACTGGAAAAAGCTGTGGTACGGACTGTCCTTGGTAAGATATGCTCCCGGCTCATAATCTCCGGAACGCTCGTAAATCTCCTCCGCATCCAGCCATTTATTAAAGGAACCGCAGTGGTTAAACACACCATCCAAGATCACCTTCATTCCCCGTCTGTGGATCTCCTCAACCAGCTCCGCAAACAGGGCGTCGCTGGCTTCCAGATTTTCTCTGGCTGCCGCACGGGTCACATACCGCTCCGCCTGTCGGTTGTCCGTTCCATTTTTATCCACCAGCTTTCCTCCGTCTTTGACAATCCGGCCAAAATGAGGATCAATGTGCTCATAATCCTGGCAGTCATACTTATGGTTAGACGGCGATACAAAAACAGGATTCAGATAAATAGCCTCCACTCCCAGGCTCTGTATATAATCCAGCTTGTCCCCGACACCTTTTAAATCTCCGCCGTAAAAGCAGCCTACATCCATGGTAGACGGATTTCTCCCCCAGTCTTTTACCCGGTATACAGGCTTTCCGATATATACATATTCCATAGATTCCACATCATTGTCCGGATCTCCATTGCAGAAGCGGTCTGTAAAAATCTGGTACATCACTGCTCCCTTAGCCCAGTCAGGCGTATAAAATCCCGGTGTGATTTTGAAATCAAATTCCGGATCTGCCTCATCCACCGGACCCAAACGGTTATACAGGCAGATCTCCTTATTCTTTTTCACTTTAAAATGATAAAGCACTTGATCGGAAGCTGCTGCGATCTCGTGCTCATAATAATCAAAATATGGATCAGAAGCTGTCTTCTTCATAACAGCCTCCTTCTCCCCTTCTATATAATATACCTGATCCGCGTCCGCTTTTGCGGTACGCAGCCGCAGACGTACCCGTTCCCCTTCTTTCGGCTCCATAGGGCTGCGGTAATCCTCTGTTTCTGCTGAAAACAGCGCCTCCCGATTGATCTTATTTGTTCCCTCTTCTTTCACAATGAATTCCTTACCTTTTCATAATGATTCATACTATTTTGAATTAGCATCTCTATTGTATCTGAATTTACTTAAATATACAAGGAAAATCCCGCAATCCGGTGAATGTCCCACGCGCACAAAGCCCGGATTTTCCTCATTGTTTTTATAAAGTGAAAAGCCTGGCGGGGTAGCCAGGCTTTTCAGGAGAAGGTATTTCGTTTCTTATGGGGTGTAGCAAAAACTATATAATGTATTGGGGGGGTTACGTCTATTATAATAGCACAGGCGGAGAAAAAAGTGTGCACAAACATGCATTTTTTTCTCCGCCCTTTACAGTCAAAATAACGATTGAATTTCGCAAATACGAATCAAGCTCCGTTTTTATGCTCAAAACGTTTCTGTTTTTTCTCAAACAAATGAAATCTAGCCTTTATGCCTTTACTTCAGTCTCAGCAAAAAGACCCTCAAACTCATCCTGTCCGATCTTTTCCTTCTCGATCAGAAGAGCCGCACAGGAATGAAGCACATCCTCATGGTCGCAGATGATCTGCTTTGCCTTTGCATAGCATTCGTCTACAATCCTCTTTACTTCCTCGTCAATGACATCTGCAATTCCATTTCCATAAGACTTGGTATGCGCCAGATCACGGCCGATAAATACCTCATCCTCATCACTGCCGTACTGGATCATTCCCACACGTTCGGACATACCGTACTGGGTCACCATAGCTCTTGCCAGCTGAGTGGCCTGCTTGATATCCTGAGAAGCGCCGGTTGTCACATCCTTAAAGATCAGCTCCTCTGCAATGCGTCCGCCCAGATCCACCATGATGCTCTGAAGCATACGGCCTCTGGTGTTGAACATCTCATCCTTTTCCGGAAGAGGCATGGTGTAGCCTGCAGCCCCCATACCGGTAGGGATAATGGAAACCGTATGAACCGGCCCCACATCCGGAAGCACATGGAACAGGATCGCGTGGCCTGCCTCATGGTAAGCTGTGATCTTTTTATCCTTTTCGGAAATAACCTTGCTCCTTTTTTCAGCTCCGATCCCCACCTTTACAAAAGCCCGGTCAATATCATTTTGACGGATAAAACGGCGGTTTTCTCTTGCAGAAAGGATTGCTGCCTCATTCATCAGGTTTTCCAGATCCGCGCCTGTAAAGCCGGAGGTCGTCTGAGCTACCCGGTGCAGATCCACGTCCTCTCCCAGGGGCTTTTCCTTGGAATGAACCTTTAAGATCTCTTCCCTTCCCTTTACATCCGGCCGTCCCACAGCAACCTTGCGGTCAAACCGGCCGGGACGCAGGATCGCAGGATCCAGGATATCTACACGGTTGGTAGCCGCCATGACAATAATTCCCTCGTTGATCCCAAAACCATCCATCTCTACCAGAAGCTGGTTTAAGGTCTGCTCTCTCTCATCATGGCCTCCGCCCATACCGGTTCCTCTGCGGCGGGCTACTGCATCGATCTCGTCGATAAATACAATACAGGGAGCATTCTTCTTAGCTTCTTCAAAAAGGTCGCGGACACGGGATGCACCTACACCTACAAACATTTCCACAAAATCAGAACCGGAAATAGAGAAAAACGGAACTCCAGCTTCTCCGGCTACTGCCTTGGCAAGAAGGGTTTTTCCTGTTCCCGGAGGGCCTACAAGAAGAAGTCCCTTGGGGATCCTGGCTCCCACGCTGGTATATTTCTGAGGATTCTTCAGGAAATCAACTACTTCTTCCAGTTCTTCCTTCTCCTCCTCAAGTCCTGCTACCCGTGAAAAGTTCACTTTGCTGTCACGGCTGAGCCTTGCGCGGCTTCTGCCGAAATTCATCATTCTGGCATTTGCTCCGTTTCCGGCCGCCCCGCGGTTCATCACCGTAATAATCACAATTACCACAACAATAGAAAGGAGAAACGGCATCACAACAGTAAGCATGGTATTTTCCTGCGGTACGCCTTCTACTGCATAATCAATGTTGCGGTCCCTGAGCAGCTGTTCTGCTTCCTTTACATCCGAAACGTTCTGACGGGCGATCCGGTCTCCCTCCAGAGTCAGGGTTACTGTACCCGTAGGTGCCTGGGGATTCTGGCTGATTACCGCCTCCTCTACCTTTTCCGTATCGAGAACCTGTAAAAACTCCTGATAAGTAAGCCTGTCTCCTGCCCCTGCCGTAGACGTAAATTTAAACGCAAAGGCCAGCAGTACCAGCATCATAATGAGAAATACAAATCCTCTGAATGTCTGCTGCTGTCTCAATGTCTGCCTCCTTCAATCAAATGATGTAATACTCTGTACATACCAAAGGACATCAGTCCTCCTGCTCTACTACTCCGATGTAGGGCAGATTTCTGTACTTCTGGTCAAAATCCAGACCGTATCCCACTACGAACTCATCCGGAATGGTAAAACAGGTATAGTCTACCTTTACCTGCTTCTTCACACGTCGCTCCGGCTTGTCAAGAAGGGTGCACAGACGGATATCCGCCGGGCCTCTCTGTTTTAATACCTCGATCAGATATGCCAGTGTCTGGCCGGAATCAATAATATCCTCCACAATGAGAACATGTTTCCCCTCCAGCGGCTCATCCAGATCCTTGATGATACGCACTACACCGCTGGATACAGTGCCTGAGCCGTAGCTGGATACAGACATAAAGTCCATGGATACGGGAACGGTCAGTCTCTTGGCCAGTTCACAGGTAAAGAACACGCCTCCCTTTAAAATACAGATCAGATGGACGTGCTTTCCCTCATAATCTCTGTTAATAAGCTCTGCTACCTCATTGATTCTCTCGTCTACTTCCTTCTCTGTGAGCAATACGCGGATCTTATCTGCCATGATTTTATCCTCCGTTTTTAATCTTTTCTTTTTGCAGGCAGCTTCCTTTCCTCACTGTCGGGAAGTTCTGCCTGAAATACTCTTTTTGTCGCTTCGTCTATCTTGTAATCGCTGCTGATGCGGTATCCGATAACCCACATCACACGGTTTCCGTCTGCCAGAACAGGAATCCGGTCACGAAGCTCAGAAGGGATTTTTTCATCGATCATATACCTTCTGAGAGGCTTGTGAACCCCTGGCGAAAGGGCCAGCTCATCTCCTGGCTGTCTGGTCCTGATGACGGGCGTACCCTTTATTTTATCACAGTCAAACCATTTCGTATACATATTTTTAGGAATTGAAAGGCCTTTTTTGTAAGAAAATACAGTAAAAACCGGCTTTGGAAGAAAATCCAGCCCTTCTGATGCCCCCTCTTTCTCCCTGTTCTTCCCAGAAAATGCTTTTATTCCCCCAATCCGTATCCCCCCATATTCTCTCCTGGCCTCAAGACCATACGGAAGATCGATCCGGCGTCCTGGCTGCCGGTCAAACAGCTCCGCAGCAGCCTGACCGTGAACCAGTCCCAGATCCTTTGATGAACCAGCCAGCTCCTTTAAAACCTCCATCACTGCGTACAGCTGTAAAATGGCATCGGCCTCTTTGAACGGTTTTTCCGGCAGAAAAATGCTCCTGGTTCCATTATTCTCATCCAACGCCCATATCTCAAGCCACCGTCCTGCCTGCTGCCTTAAATAGCTGTCCGCCATTGCCGCCAGCTTTCCCATGCGCAGGATATTGGCCCCGGCTCCAGGATTGATCCGTTTCTCCACCGCCGGAAGGATCTCCCTGCGGATGCGGTTTCTGGTATAATGGTCTGTATGATTGGTGGAATCCTCCTTCCATGAAACCCCTCTCTCCCTCAGGTATTCCCGTATTTCTTCTCCGCTTACATCCAAAAGAGGACGGATCACATTTCCACGCACATAAGGCATCCCCTTTAACCCTCCCAGGCCGCTGCCGCGAAACAGGTTATGTAAAATGGTTTCTGCCTGATCCCCGCTGTGATGGGCCACTGCTGTTTTCACGGAGGAGGTGCCTGCCCCTGGCTCCTCTGATTCCCACTTTTTTCCTTCTGACTCAAAGCTTTCATACCGCAGGATACGACCTGCCTCCTCTTCTGAAATCCCCTCTCTGTCCGCCAGTCCCCTTACATCTGCATAAATAAGGGAAAAAGGCACGGAAAGCTCCCGGCAGAGTTCCTCTGCAAACCGGCTGTCCCGGTCCGCCTCCTCTCCCCGCAGCCCATGATGGACATGAACGGCCCTCAGCCGGATTCCCAGAATATCTCTCAACTGAACCAGGATCCGCAGCAGGCATACCGAATCTGCACCGCCGGACAACGCCGCCATCACCCGGTCTCCCGGCTTCACCATATGATGCTCTTTTATCGTCTTTCTGACCCGTTCTGTCAGCTTATCCATTGTCTTCTCTTTCTACTCCTTTTTCCAGATTCCTGCTGTAAGCACGGTCATATCATCTCTGGCTCCCGGCACGAAGGAAAGGGCAAATTCCAAAATCCGTTCTGCCATCTCCTGGGGCGGCATAAAGTCCAGACTTTCCAGAAACTGGCACATAGCCTGCTCCTTATCCTCTCCCGGAAGGGCATCTAACACCCCGTCTGTCACCATGATAATGTGATCCCCATCCCACAGCTTTCTGGACAGCATCACCGGCTCCGCTTCACTTAAAATCCCTGCCGGAACCTGCCCTGCTTCCAAAACCTCTGCCCCCTCCTGTCCCAGCACAAAGGTAGGCGCTGCCCCCAGCTTCATAACATCCAGCACTCCTGTGTACAGATCCACGCAGCTCATGTCCAGAGCCGCCGGATGCTGCTCCGTTCCTGCCAGTAAAAGCACGGCATTTACCAGCTTAAAGGCTGCTCTGGGTCCAAAACCTGCTTCCAAAAGATTTTCCGTCAGTTCTACCACTTGTCCGCTTTCCTCACAGGCCGGCTCACCGCAGCCCATGCCGTCGCAGAGACTGATCATGGCCTGACTTCCCGGACTTTCGCAGAAGGTATAATTATCCCCGGAACACCGTTCCCCCTGCTTCGGCACTCTGGCTGCCCCGTAAAGGAGCTGATACTCCCCATCCTCCTCAAAACGCACGGTTCCGCTCTGTCTTGTGATAATGCTGCGGCTGTCCTTTGCAGGGTTCCACCTCGTCCCGGGGATCACCTCGCTCATAAGCTCTGAGGCATCCTTTGCAGTCATGCACCGTCCGTTGGTGGTGCGGGCTGTAACATAAGCCTCTCTTCTTCCGCTTTCATACTCCAGGATGAGCATATTTTCCACTGCCACATGGCACCTGCGGAACAGCTTTTTCATTATGTATCCGTATTCCTCCGTTATATCTGCCGCCTGATCGATCTGATGAGAAAATTCTCCCAGGATCAGGGACAGCTCGCGAAACTGGGATACCACTGCGTCACGGCTTTCCAGAAAACGGTTCTTCCAGGACAGATTCATGGCAGCACGGGCCAGACTGCGGTTTAACTGGGCCAGATAATCCTCTTTTTTGCGGCAGCCGGCCAGAAAAGGACGGGGCATGTCCTCCTTTTCGATCTGTCCTTTCTGTTCAAATGCACGGAGGAGATAGTAAAGATAATAACTGTCCTCCCGCTCACTCTCTGCATAGATTCCACACTGGCTGCAGTCCTGGCACACCATGGATGCGGAAGTCTGCATAGCAGCCAGCCCGTCATCTCTTGTCAGGCTTCCTGTCTTGTGCATCCCCTCGTCAAAAGCTTTTGCCAGCCGCTCCATGGATCTTGCCATATCCTCCAATTTCCTGGCTGTATAATAATTTACATCTGATCTGCTTCTTACTTCCCGTCTTCCCGACAACAAAAAAATCCCTCCAATCTGCGCTGACGGACTTCCAATACCAAAAAGCCCGCCTCTTATCCAGTATACGCAGACCGGAGAGGAAATATCTGTCATATTCAGTTAAAGGGTGCAAAAATCCTTCGACCCCATTCGACACACGACTTACTGTCTGGGCTTTAAAAGGATCTCATCCGGATTTACCAGACCCAGCTTTTCCTTTGCTACTTCTTCTGCATACTGCTTGGTCTGTACATAAATTTTGTATTCCTCAAGCTCTCTGGTCCTGTTTTCCTCATCCTGAACCTGACGGGCCAGATCCGCTTCCTTCTGTCTGTAATCCAGGTCTGCCTGCTTTAAAGAAGCCCCTTTTGCATTTACAGCCACAGCAAGAGAAATGACTACCATAGTTATACCTATGATTGCCATCCGATTTTCCCATTTGCCGCGTCTTAAACGCTTTGACCTCCCATAATATGCCATCCCTGTTCTCCTGACTCCCGCTCTCTACGATCCGGAATTATCCTTTCTTGTTATTTTAAACCATCTGCTAAACTTTTTCAAGCACCGGAAGAAGATACGGCTCACAAAACGATCATATGCCGCCATACCTAAAAATACACCTGCTACGGCATAAAACCGAAAGCTTCCGTCATTCTGTTCATACAGCAGCATAAATACGGCTCCTCCAGCATAGATCCAGTAAAAAAAATCTTCCATTCCCATAAAAAGGGAATTATGATGGATCAAAAGGCGCAGCAGCCTTAAGCTGTCATAGACGATCATAAGCCATCCTCCCATAACCAGGCTCAAGCCTGTAAGAAGAAGCTCATAGCGGATACGCTCGCTCATCTGCCCCCACCTCCTATCACTTAAAGAGGCGGGCAAACAGGGATTCTCCCGACCGCCGCAATGCTTCATTGGAACTGTAGGCAAAGCTTTCCACCGTTCCGTCCAGATCTACCTCTCCCTTTTCCAGAGTCAGACGGTTCACATGGAGATCCTTTCCCCGAATCGTCAAAAGTCCCATATCGGTATCCAGCACCACCTCATTTTCATCAAAGGACACACAGTCTGATACTCCGGTAATTCCGGCAGTCTTACGATCCTGAATGGTGATCCGGTGGGGCCGGATGCTGCCAAGCGTTTCTTCCATACAAAAACCTCCCCATATATTCAGTTTAAGGGCAGTCCCTAAACCTAATATATGGGGAGGCGGGCCATTGTATGCCACAGCCTGTTCCGAACCCCGGCCATCAGACCTTTGACCTACAGATAACGGAACAGTTCCTTTGCTTCATCCTTTTTTACAGTTTCCTGTACATCCAGAACCTCAGCTCTTACAGCCTTTGCTCCGAACTGGATCTCGATAATATCGCCTGTTTTTACATTTAAGGACGCCTTAGCCGGTTTATCATTGACCAGGACGCGTCCTGCGTCGCAGGCTTCATTGGCTACAGTCCTGCGTTTGATCAGGCGGGAAACCTTAAGAAACTTGTCAAGTCTCATGAATTATTTATTAACCTCATCCTTTAATGCCTTGCCGGCCTTAAACTTTGGTGTCTTGGAAGCTGCGATGGTCATAGCCTCGCCTGTCTTGGGGTTTCTTCCCTCTCTTGCAGGTCTCTCAGCAACCTCAAAGTTACCAAATCCAACTAACTGTACCTTGCCGCCGTTTACTAACTCCTCAGTTACAACATCTGTGAACGCTTTAACTGCCTTCTCAGCATCCTTCTTGGAAATCTCTGCCTTCTCAGCAACTGCTGCGATAAACTCTGTCTTATTCATCAATTTTTCCTCCTAGATGACGGGAGTCCTGAAATGAAAGCGCCACCCGGCGCAGACCCGTTTTAAACAGTCCTTCAGGAATCCGCTTCTTTCGATAATGTCAGTTTTTACCTTATCATTTATATCTGTTTTGTTCAGATTTGTCAAGGTTTTTCAGTCTTCATCCGCTTTATTACTTTAAGTCTTGTAAATTCCTCTCTTTCCTTCTCCTCAAGGGCATTGGAAATGGTTCTGGAAAGCGCTTCATAATGGGGAATTGTGATGTTTTTTAAGGCATTGGCGCGCTTCTGGGTTTTCTTGATGGAATTAGCCAGGCGATAGGCAGAATTTTCCACCATGGAAAGCTTGATCGTAAGCTCCTTCACCCGTTCAAAGTGCTGTCTGGCAATGTCCAGAGACTCTGAAGTGTTATTAAAACCGTAAGCCACCTTCATAGGCCCCTGTTCATGACGCACCAGAGGGATTTCCGTTCCCATAATACTTCGTGCCTTGATCCCTACACCGTCATCTACAGGCATGGACATGCCGATCTCCTGGACATAGTTGATCCCAAGCTCAATATTCGCTTCCTGGAGAGCCTGGTACGCAGCCGTAAACACAGCGTCGATCTCCGACTGGATTCCCTTTGCCTCATCAATTAACCCCATCAGCTCCCGGATCAGGATATTTCTCTTTTTATCCATAAGACCATAGCCCATAGTGGCAAGCTTCAGGGAATTTTTAGCCGCGATCAGATTTCCTTTGGTGGGAAATGTATTCGGATCCATGCTGCGTCACCTCACCTTTTCTCGTAAAACTGATCCAGAACCTTTGTATCAATACGGTCCAGTTCCTCTCTCGGAAGCATCCGAAGAAGCTCCCAGCCGATATCCAGGGTTTCTGTCATGGAACGGTTCTCATAGTGGGTCTGGCCGATAAAACGGCTCTCAAACTCCCGTCCGAATTCCAGATACTTTTTATCAAGAGGCGACAGCTCGTCCTCACCGATTACAGAAGCCAGCGCTCTTGCGTCTCCCACCTTGGCATAGCAGGAGAAAAGCTGGTTTGCCACATCCTGATGATCTGCCCTGGTATAGCCCTCTCCGATGCCGTCCTTCATCAGACGGGACAGGGACGGAAGAACGCTGATGGGCGGATATACAGACTGGCTGTTTAACTGCCGGTCCAAAACGATCTGCCCTTCTGTGATATATCCCGTCAGGTCAGGGATGGGATGGGTAATATCATCATTGGGCATAGTCAAAATAGGGATCTGAGTCACAGAGCCGTGACGGCCTGCCACAATCCCCGCTCTCTCGTAAAGAGAAGCCAGATCACTGTAGAGGTAGCCTGGGAATCCCTTTCTGGAAGGGATCTCACCCTTGGATGAGGAAACCTCACGCAGCGCCTCCGCATAGGAGGTCATATCCGTCAGGATAACCAGAATATGCATCCCCTTCTCATAGGCCAGGTATTCTGCCAGAGTCAGGGCGATCTTGGGAGTGATCAGCCTCTCTACCACCGGATCGTTTGCCAGATTGATAAACATGGCAACGTGCTCGGAAACGCCGCTCTCCTCAAAGGTTCTGCGGAAGAAATCCGCCACGTCATGCTTTACGCCCATAGCTCCGAAAACAATGGCAAAGGACTCATCCGAACCTTCTCCCAGAGACGCCTGCTGTACGATCTGGGCTGCCAGCTGGTCATGGGGAAGGCCGTTTCCTGAAAAGATCGGCAGCTTCTGTCCCCGGATCAGGGTCGTAAGCCCGTCAATGGCGGAGATGCCTGTGCGGATGTAGTTTCTGGGATATTCTCTGGAAACGGGATTTAGGGGCTGTCCGTTGATATCCAGACGCACATCGGAAATAATGTCTCCCAACCCGTCAATGGGTTCTCCGATTCCGTTAAAGGTCCGTCCCAGCATCTCCTCAGACACGGCAATCTCCATAGGATGTCCCGTAAGCCTTGTATGGGTATTCCGCAGAGCCATACCGTCTGTCCCCTCAAAAACCTGAATAATTGCCTTATCTCCATATATTTCGATAATACGGCCGATCTTTTTCGTGTTTCCGGCTACGGTCATTTCCACGATCTCATCATATGCCGCATTCTGAACGCCCTCCAGAACCACCAGAGGGCCATTGATCTCACTTAAACCTAAATATTCAACTGCCATCTGAATCCTCCTTATGCGTTGCGCTCCACTACATTTTCATAGAACCGGTCTACCTGGGTCTTATACTCGTCAAACAGATCCAGACGGTCATTAGGTACATCGTACTTGATGGAAATGATACGGTCAAAAATAGGATCCTCCTTCAGGACGGACATTGGCATACCCATGGAAATCAGGGTCTTTGACTTCTTGTACAAATATAAAATAATCTCCATCATCTTAAACTGCTTCTTAAGGGGTACAGAGGTATCCTCTTTATGAAAGGCATTCTGCTGCAGAAAGCCCAGACGGATCACTCTGGCAATCTCCAGGACCAGCTTCTGATCATCCGGCAGAACATCAGAACCAATCAGCTTTACAATCTCCATCAGGCTGCTCTCCTGTGTCAGAAGAGCCATGAGACGGTTGCGGTAATCTACAAACTTCTGGTCTACGTTGTCCATATACCAGGAGGACAAATCATTTACATACTCGGAATAGCTGGTAAGCCAATGGATCGCCGGAAAATGCCTTGCATAGGAAAGACTCTTATCCAGTCCCCAGAAGCAGCGCACAAAACGCTTGGTGTTCTGGGTCACAGGCTCGGAGAAATCGCCGCCCTGGGGTGACACAGCTCCGATAATCGTTACAGAGCCTTCTGTTCCGTTTAAATTGCGCATCATGCCTGCTCTCTCATAAAAGGCAGACAGACGGGATGCCAGGTAAGCCGGGAATCCCTCCTCTGCAGGCATCTCCTCCAGACGGCCGGACAGCTCTCTGAGCGCCTCAGCCCACCGGGAGGTAGAATCGGCCATAATAGCCACATGATATCCCATATCCCTGTAATACTCAGCCAGGGTCAATCCGGCGTACAGGCTTGCCTCACGAGCCGCCACAGGCATATTGGAAGTATTGGCGATCAGTGTGGTGCGGTCCATCAGAGGATTTCCGCTCTTTGGATCGATCAGTTCTGAAAACTCCTCCAATACCTGAGTCATCTCATTTCCGCGCTCGCCGCAGCCGATATAGATGATCACATCTGCATCGGACCACTTGGCGATCTGATGCTGTGTCATTGTCTTTCCGGTTCCGAAACCGCCGGGAATGGCAGCCGTACCTCCCTTTGCCAGAGGGAACATGGTATCCAGGATACGCTGTCCCGTAATCAGAGGGCGGGTAGCCGCAAAACGCTTGGCAGCGGGCCTTGGCACACGGATGGGCCACTTCTGGGTCATGGTCAGCTCCTTCTCAGAACCGTCCATCAGCTGAACTTTTACAAGCATATCATTGATCGTATACGATCCGTCCGGAACCACGTCAATGACATAGCCCTCCATGTCCGGCGGAACCATGACCTTGTGTACGATCGCTCTTGTCTCCGGCACCTCTGCAATGATGGTTCCCGGCATCAGCCGTTCGCCCTTTTTCACTGTAATATGTGTATCCCATTTTTTGGAAGTATCCAGCGAGTCCACACTGATGCCCCGGCTGATGGAGTAACCGCTGTGCTCTGCGATCTTGCTTAAGGGCCGCTCAATTCCATCAAAAATATTACTCAGAATACCCGGAGCAAGGGTAACGGACACAGGCGCTCCCGTCCCGGTGACAATCTCTCCCGGCTTTAAGCCGCTGGTCTCCTCATAGACCTGGATCGTTGTCTTTTGTGAGGTAAGTCCGATGACTTCGCCTACCAGATTTTCCTTTCCAACGTACACCATTTCGTTCATCTGGAAACCGGGATCTCCCTCCAGAGAAACCACAGGGCCGTTGATGCCGTAGATCACACCTGTCTTCGTCATTTACTTACCTCCCAAATGAAATGTAAAATCATGTCTGGCTTCCTTTAACTTGGTGTCAAAGGAATGATCGATCAGAACATGCTTGGACGGGATCACAGCCCGGATCCCCCCGCTGAAGGAATACTCGCTGATCTTTACCGTCACGTTATTGTGGAGAGCCAGTCTGCGGGCCTTATCCTCATCAGAGGGATCCATATAAACGATCAGCGCCTCATCTCCTGCGAATTCCTTAGCGCTCCGGATCTGCCGTTCCAGAAGCTCCTGATACTCTCTTGTTTCCATAAAATTCGCCAGCATATCCTTTACTTCCACGAACAGCTTATCCTTAAGCTCCTCCTGCCTGCGGCTTATTTCACGCTTTAAATCCAGCTGTCCGATGGAAAGCTTTTTATTTTTTTCACGCTCCAGCTTTTCCTTCTGGGCCTCCTCCTGCATGGCAGCCCTGCGCTCTGCCTCTGCCTTATGCTCCTCAAAGGCCGCGTCCAGAGCCCGGACGCAGTCATCCAGCATACGGGCGCTTTTTTCTCTGGCATCTGTCATGCAGATTTCCTGAAAATGCTTCAGTTTTTCTTCTGTTGTCATGCAATTCACCTGCTTTCTCTGAAAAAATGTGCCTGGGCGGCTGCGCCCTACAGCTTCAGTCCAATGGCTTCGTTTACATAAGAGGTGATAAAGTCCGGCTTGCGGCCGGTACCATGGCGGTCCGGGATCTCCACGATCAATGGAAGCCTGCGTTCCAGCTTTACATTATCGATGATCTCCGGAAATTCCCTGCCGAACTTCTCTGTCAGCAGGATAATGCCTATATCCTTATCGGCCAGGACCTTATCCAGTTCCTGTTTCAGTTCCTCCCTCTCATGTACCACAGCCCCTTCAACACCTGCCAGCCTCATGCCGGTCCAGGTGTCGATGTTGTCGCTGATCAGATACATTTTCATTACAGCTTACCAAGGATCATAAAGGAAATGATCAGACCGTACAGACACACACCTTCGGCAAGACCTACGAAGATTAAGGATTTACCAAGAATCGAGCTGTCCTCACTGATAGCTCCTAACGCTGCGCTGGCTGCAGCAGATACTGCAATACCGCCGCCCAGACAGGAAAGACCAGTTGCAAGAGCTGCAGATAAGTAACCCATACCGGCTGCAGATGACGCTGAACCGGCTGCGGAAGCCGCTTCCTCTGCCGCAAATGCATTTCCGTTAAACATCAGCACAGCCGCGATCACCATGGTGCCGAAGAAAAGAAACAGATTTGCTCCCAGAGCTGTCTTATAGCGTCCTCTTGTCTTCTCTCCTGCCGCAAATGCTCCAAAGGGAACTCCGATACTTAAAATAAGTGCTGCGCTCAATGTGATCTTAACTAATAAACTCATAATTTTGTTCTCCTTATATTGTAATTTTTTACATTTTCCTATCTTCCATAAGGCTCAAATGCCCGTCCGCTGCCTCGGTAGAAACGGCTGAACAGCTCATAATACTCCAGACGAAGCACCTGGATCCCCACGATCAGTCCCTCCATACCGCAGACAAAGAGGTTGCCGCCGATGACGATGCCCCAGTTGGGATCTCCCGCCTCAGCGCCAGCAAGCATCAGCACCACCTGCATCATGGCTGCATGGCTCACTGCAAAGGCGCCCACACGAACAAAAGAAAGTGTGTTGGAAAAATAGCTTAAAAGCACTTCAAAGAGCTCGAAAATACCCTGAGTGATAAACATTCCCACACCGCCGGATATCTTCTCGGATTTTTTTTCCACCATAGCTGTCAGAGGCTCCTTAAAGAATATCACAGCCAGAGGGATCACAAACATAATAACCAGAACAATCGTAGCAGGAAGGGTTTTTCCGCTCATATACAGCACGATCACGCTTGCCAGAGCCGCATAAAAGACAAGGCCCGCAGCGCCGTTCGTATCAAACCAGAGTTTTTCCGTATCATGGACTCTGGCGCTGTTTATGATATTGAGGATCATGCACAAAAGAATAATACCCATACCGATCGCAATAGCAACCACAAACACGGTGTTCAGACGGCCGATAAAGGGCAGGTCTGTCATTGCCTCCTGAGGACGCAGCCATATGGCGTCTATGATATCCTCAAAACCGAAGATGCTGCCGAAAAGGAAGCCGAAAATCGTTGAGAAGAAGCCGCAGCAGGAAATAATGCCCGCCAGACGCACCTTCTTAAATCGATACAAAAGAAAGCCTCCTATGAGAAGACAGAGTCCCTGTCCCGCATCTCCAAACATAAATCCAAACAGAATGGAATAAGTAATCCCAATGAGGATCGTCGGGTCGATCTCATTGTAGGAAGGAAGTCCATACATCTCCACATACATTTCAAAGGGCTTAAACAGTCCCGGATTCTTCATCTTGGTCGGAGGGGTGCTGGTAATATTTCCCCGGTTGTCCTCTACAATACAGAAGGTATTCTCATCCCCCTCAATTTCCTTTCTGAGGGCTCTGGCGTCGCTTTCGGACATCCAGCCGCAGAGAATATAGAAGTTATTGGAATTGTGCATGGTGCAGGCTGCCAGCTTGCGCACGTCAAAATTGATCCCGAAGCGCTCCAGCCGCATCCATGCTTTTGTAAGCTCTTCCTTTTTATCCTCCAGAATCGTCTTTACCGCCTGTTCTGCCTCTAACTTTTCGGCCTCCAATGCCTGGATCTTTTCTTCCAGAACATGCTCTGCCTCCAGCGGCGTGCCTTCATATTCATCCGGCAGGAACACACGCTCAAAATGCATAGAAGCATAGATCGCGTCGATTTTTTCCGACAGCTTGTCCGGTACAAAATATACAAACCAGACATATTCTGAATCCTCCAGACACTTAAACATAACGGTGTCTATTGTATCATATACATAATTATTGATCTTATCATAATACTCTCTGGTAACGCGTCCGAAGCGGAACTTGATAAACTTAAAGCCCAGGATCTCCCGCAGGCTGTAGTTCAGCTCCGTAAAGGGAGCCACCCGGTCCTTGGACTTTTTCAATGCCTCGATCTGGATCAAAAGCTCCTCTCTGCGGTCTGTCAGTTCCTTTAACTCTTCACTTAAGCGCTCCACAAAAGCGGACGCCTCCTGAATGTCTGGCAGAGTTTCCTCTCCGGACCGTTTTACCTCCGGCAGCTGTCCTCCAAACCGCTGCATCAGGCTTCTGGCCATGGCCAGCTGATCCCTGTACGGATTAACTTCAATATACGGTCTTAAGTTTTTTACCGTTTTCAGCTCAGAAAGAGCATTTTCCAGGTGGATCTCATATCGGGACAGATAGGTATCCGCCACCCGGTCAATATCCTCTCTGGGGCCGGTAATACTTAAGAACTTCATCTTTTCGATCACGTTTTAAAACCCCCTTTATATGCCGGCCGCCACTCCGTAGCGGATCCGCTCAATGGTAGTAATGATTTTCTCAATCTCCCTCTCTTTAAAATACAGGTATGAATTGAGTACAGACGCAGAATAAGGCTCCTTCCTGCTGGTAAGCTCATAAATACGGTCTATCACTTCCCTGCAGGGTTCTTCCAGGCTCTGTCCTTTTTCCAGGTTTCCCAGATCCAGCCGTCCGTACCAGCTGTTTCGGATCAGCGCGTAAACCTGCTCCACATCTTCTGCCTGGGCCATAGCCCGGATCTCTGTTTTTTTCAGATGAAGGCTGATCGGAATGATCATTGCATAAATTTCGCCCTCAGGCAGATGGTAATACTTCTTTGCCCGGCAGATCCACTGCAGGTTCAGCATATCCATCCGGGTACCGAAGCACTGGGTCAGATCCTTTTTTTCCTGTCCAGAAAGATATTTTTCCTTTATTTTCCACACCGTTTTAAAATACAGCATATCCACCGCTGTCTCACACGCCGGAAGAACTGCCTGTCCCTTCTGCCGCAGGCTTTCCAGCGGACTGTAGTAAATCGTACCCTTCAGACCCGAAATCACCTCATCAATAGAACGGCACTGAGAAAGCTGGGCCAGATCCACAGAAGAATGGCGGTCAAAAAACTCCTTAAAACCCGACAGATCCTGAGCGGCCTCACGGCGTCCGGCTCCGTTTCTCAGGCAGGTCTTTACGATCCCTATTTCATAATGCATGAAATACAGGTCTAAAAACCGCCTCTGTTTCATATTGGCAAACTGATACAGACTTGCAAAGTCCTCGTACTGGGCCAGGTTCAAAAGCTGTTCAATCCTCCCCCTGTGGAGTTCTTTATCCTCAACACCGGAAAAAATCTTCTCATACGGCGGCAGGGAGCGAAGAAAACGGACTGCCTCAGGAACGCTTTCCAAAGCGGCCATCTGTTCAAACTGTTCCGGCTTAATACGCCACCGTTCCATAGCCCTTATCTTGGTAGAAATGCCGCTGTAATGAATCAAGCTTCCCATAGGCTCACTCCTTTATCATGCTCCGAAAGAGGCTCTCTGCATACAATTTATGCTGTTTCTCATAAGTTTCCTCCAAACGGGCGATCATGCCCCTGGCATCAGCGGCCTGCTTATCCAGTTCCTCCTGCATCTCCTGCTCCATCTGCTTCTGGATGCATGAAATGCGCGCAGCTGTTTTTTGCTCCAGTTCTCTGTCAAAAGCCGCCGTTTTCTCTTCCATTTCCTTTGCAAGAGCCTTCTTTCGGACTCCTGCATCGTCCATTAAAGATCCGGCGGCTTTCTCAATGTCAGATAACCGGTCAATTATTTTGTCCATTTTTACGCCTCCTTTTTATATTCCCTTATAATACTCTTTTTTTCTGAAATTACCAGTGGCATTTTGTAGAATAAATAAATTTTTAACAAATTTTTTTTCAGAACAATACAATAAAAAAGATATGCCCTCCCTTTTCCATGAATGACATATCTCCTTTAATTTCAAATATCTGGAAATTTTCTGCTACTGAGCCTGAACTTCTGCTGCGTCTGTTCCACTGGCGCTTTCTGCATCCTCTTCGGAAGAAGGCTCACTCTCCGAAGCCTTTTTCTCAATGTACTGGCTGGAAACATAAGCCTCCTGTCCGTCATAGTTAATCACAGTCCAGTCATTATTATAACGCTTTACATAATCCACCTCTGTGCCCTGAGAAAGCTGTACCAGAATACGGCTGCTGGTGGACGGCTCTGTACGAACATTTACGCTGTTGCCTGTCACTACATAACGTTCAGCCTCCGGCTGCGTCTCCGGTTCTGTCTCCGGCTCTGTTTCCGGCATACTCTCAACCGTCTGTGAGCTTTCAGTGGGAGCTGCCGTATCTTTAACCTCATCCTTTCCGGGACGGATCATCTGGATCACTACGATCAGAAGGATCACCACCAGGAGCGGAATCAGAAGACGCCACAGATAAAACAGCGGTGATACTCCCCTGCGTTTTCTCCGTCTGACATTTGGATTTCGCTGTCCGGAGCTGTAACCGGAACGTCCGGTCTGGCTTCTCTGCCCCTGGACAGGCCGGCTGCCTCCCGCACGGTTTCCAGCAGATGCAGGCCTCTGTCCAGTACGTTCCCGGCCTCCTCCGGAAGATATTCTCTGGGTCCGTCCCCCTCCGGAAGCGCCGCCATCATGAGAAAAAGCATGAACCTCCTGGGTTAAAAGCTGGTATGCCTGATTGGCATTATACGCTGTATTGTCATTTTCATGCACCGCCTTATTCCCAAGAATGCGGATGGTATGGTAATTATCTTTTGTCGTCTTATTGATCCAGCCGCCTTCATACAGCTGGTCAATGGTATCTGACAGATCGCCCTCCACCAGACAGGCCTTCTCCGCCATACAGCGAACCATGCACTCTAATGTCTGTCTTGCTTTTACCATCACCAGATTATAATTTTTATTCACAATCAAACGTTCTGCCTCTTTGACCCCCTGCTGGATCTGCTGCCAGCTGGTGGTATGCTCCAGGTTTGACATATCCCTTCCTCCTTTGTATCAGCAGATTTCTACAGAAACTCTCTGTGTTCATATTATACCTTATTTATATTGAAATTGCACTAGGAATTGGAAGGATTTTATGAAGGAACTATATGATCATATCCTAAAAATATACCTTGAAACCGTTTTTCTCGTTTTTGACAGGCTTCCGCCTGCGTTTCACAGTTGCATTTCCCCCATTTGAATGTTAAAATAAGTCCGATCATCCTTACAAAAACCGCAGTCTGCGGATAAAACAACTACACTTCCCTGCGGTTTGACCGCAAAGAAAGACGAGGACATACATCTATGCGTTTAAGACATATTCCCGGGGCAGAGGAAACCATCGCCTCAAGTCCCTATGTGATCCAGGAACCGGCCCTCCACAAAGGAAGCTGGAACCAGGTATTCGGAAATGACCATCCCATCGAAATAGAGGTAGGAATGGGAAAAGGGCGCTTTATCATGGAGCTGGCTCAGAAAAATCCCCATATCAACTACATTGGAATCGAACGGTATTCCAGCGTACTTCTGAGAGGCCTGCAGAAAAGAGCCGGACTGGAACTGGATAACATTTATTTCCTCTGCATTGACGCAAAGGCCATGGCTGACTATTTCGCTCCCGGCGAAGTAAACCGCATCTATCTAAATTTCTCAGATCCGTGGCCTAAGGATCGTCACGCCAGACGCCGCCTTACCTCTCCCGATTTCATGGCTGTCTATGACCAGATTCTTGCCCGCGACGGCGTGATCGAGTTTAAAACAGACAACCGGGGACTTTTCGATTATTCCCTGGAAGCTATCCCCCAGGCTGGCTGGCAGATCAAGGCCCATACCTTCGATCTCCACCACAGTCCCATGAATGAGGGAAATGTAATGACAGAATATGAGGAAAAATTTTCCTCTATGGGAAATCCCATCTGCAAGCTGGTAGCAGCCAGGGAAATCCCGGCATATGATAAAGAATAAAGCAGACTCCAAAAAGCCCCGGCGCCGGATCTTCCTACAGATAAATCCGGATACCGGGGTATCAATATAATTTATAGAAAGAAGGTTTATGACTTTTATGCTTCTTCCTCCATGTTTTGTAAAAAAACTCCAGCGCGCCACCTGCGACCGGCGGGATCTGGATCGGCGTTTCCTTCACCTGAGCAAATGCTTTAAGGAAGTGGAAACAGCATTAAACTGCAAAAAGAAAAAATAATCCTACAGCCTGTTCACACTTGTTTTCAGACACAAAAAAAGTCCGACCCCGCAGCTTCCATTATCTGCAAAATCAGACCTTTTAGTGCGCCTCCAGGGACTCGAACCCTGGACAAATAGATTAAGAGTCTACTGCTCTACCAGCTGAGCTAGAGGCGCATTTTCCTGAACACAACGAGTATTATAGCTCAGGCTGAGAGAGTTGTCAACTACTTTTTTTATTTTTCGACAGAATAATTTTTCCCGGCTTCTACGCCTCCTGTCTCATTCGCTCTATGATGGCATTGGCCCTGCGGTATACCTCTTCAGGATCTTCTCCTATAAAGAAGGTTCCGTCCTCGTACCGGACTGTTCCGTCAATCATAACCAGCTTTACATTCTGCTTGCTGCCGCTGTAAACCAAATTTTTTACGATATTATTGACAGGCTGCATATTAGGCTGGTGCAGATCGATCAAAACCAGATCCGCCAGTTTTCCTTTTCGGATGCAGTCGCAGTCTGTAAGCCCCATGGCATAAGCGCCGCCCACACAGGCCATCTTGAGCACTTCCTCCGCAGGCATGGCGGAAGCATCATTTTCGCGAAGCTTTGTAAGGCCTGTAACCAGAAACATTTCACGGAACATATCCAGACAGTTATTGCTGGCAGGTCCGTCTGTTCCGATCGCAAGACGAACTCCCTTTTCAAGCATCCGGTTCAGCCTGGGGATTCCGCTTGCCAGCTTCACATTGGAACCGGGATTGGTAACAATGGTCATGTCATGCTTTTTAAAGATATCCATATCCTCGTCTGTGATGTGGACACAGTGATAACCGCCTCCGCCGTATTCAAACATTCCCAGAGAATCTAAAAATGCAGTCGGCGTCATCCCATAGCGCTCCAGACATCCTTCTGTTTCACCCTTTGTCTCTGAATTGTGGGTAAACACAGGAGCCTTATACTTGTGAGCCAGATCTGCTACCGCCTCCAGAATCTTCCGGCTGGTGGTATACTCTGCATGAAAGCCCAGCTGATAGCTTACCAACGGATCATAGGAATTGAATTTCAGATAATCCTCCTCCAGCCCCTCAGGAGATGACACAAAATCATTCAGCCCGCTTACTAAAACGGTTCTGAAACCACTTTCCACACAGGCTCTTGCCATTTCCTCCGGCCAGGGATACATATCAAAAGCTGCCGTCATGCCGCTGGTCAGATACTCCATTACAGCCAGTCTGGACAGCCAGAATGCATCTCCCGGCTGCAGCTTTGCTTCCATAGGAAATACCTGAGTATGGAGCCAGTCCATAAGCGGCAGGTCATCTGCATAGGAACGCAGAAACGTCATAGCGGAATGAGTATGGGCATTTTTAAAGCCCGGCATGAGAAGATTGCCATTTCCATCGATTTCACGATCCCAGACAGGAGGGGTGATAGCATCCGTATTGGCATCTCCCATAAAAGCGGACGGGCCTGCATAGGAAATCCTGTTTCCTTCCACCCAAACCTCTCCTGGCACCACATCCATAGTTCCATCCATTGTCAGAAGACGGATATTGTAAAAGCGTGTATTCATAATCCTACTCCTTCTTTAAATATTCTTATTTGGTGAAAATATTATATCACATAGATAATTTTATGCTATAATGATTTTTACACTATCAGACAACAGGAGACTGCCAAATGATACATTTTACCATGCAAACACCCTCAATCCCTTCTATAGAAGAAACCCAGGCCATTGTGCAGGAGGTTCACGAAGACCTTCAGCAGTTAAGACCCAACGCAATTTTAGAAACCATACGCTCATGGACTCCAGGACTTTTGGCCTTCAGCTATCGGCTGCTTTATGCTGCCATCATTATCATCATCGGCAACCGGATTGCATTCTATCTGCGCCGTTTTTTAAAGCGCACCTTTGACCGCATGGGGATAGATCTCAGCCTGAGCAAGTTCCTGATTTCCCTTGCAAATGCCATCACCTACGCCATTGTGATCTTTATGGCTCTGGAAAAAATAGGAATCCCTTCCACCTCCATTATCGCGCTCTTAGGCTCCGCCACTCTGGCAATCGGCCTTTCTTTGCAGGAAAGTCTGGGAAACTTCGCCGGAGGCATCCTGATTCTTGTCATGCGGCCCTTTGGCATTCATGACTATATTGTATCAGAAGGCGTGGAAGGAAAGGTTCTTAATATCGGCCTTGTATACACCACTCTGCTCACCATTGACAACCGGCGCATCACCATCCCCAACGGCACCCTGTCAAATGCTGTGATTACCAATGTAACGGCCCAGGAAAAACGGCGGATCGATCTAACCATCGGCATCAGCTATTCCTCCGACTTAAAACAGGCAAAGGCCATTCTGGAACGTATTTACAAAGAAGATCCCCAGATCCTTCAGGATGAACCTATCACTGTCTATGTAGATGAGCTGGCTGAAAGCTCTGTGGTTCTCGGTTCCCGCGGCTGGACCGCCACAGAGGATTACTGGAGCGCCCGCTGGCGGATCATTGAACGGACAAAACTGGAATTTGACGCTGCCGGCATTGAAATTCCTTATAATCAGATGGATGTAAATATTATACAGAAAAAGGAAGGACCGCTCAATAACTGATCATTGAGCGATCCTTTCGCTTATTTATAATAAAATTCAACTATACTTCAGCAATCGAATTCTGCCCCTGCATCAATAGCCGGAAGCTTCTTCGTTTTTTACCAGCTTTACCATACGGCTGGTGCCAAGGCGGTCTGCCCCCAGCTCCAGAAAATGCTCTGCGTCAGCCAGAGTAGAGATACCTCCTGCTGCCTTGATCTTTACATGCTCTCCCACATGGGCAGCAAAAAGTGCAATGTCCTCAAAGGTAGCTCCTGCCTTTGAAAAGCCCGTAGAGGTCTTGATATAATCAGCGCCGGAGGCTGTAACTACCTGGCACATACGGATCTTTTCTTCCTCTGTCAGCAGACAGGTTTCAATAATCACCTTTAAGATTTTATCCCCGCACACTGCCTTCAATCTACGGATTTCATCCTCGACCTGATCGTAAAGACTATCCTTGACCCATCCGATATTGATCACCATATCAATCTCGTCTGCCCCATTTTCAAGCGCATTTCTAGTTTCAAATTCCTTTGTCTCTGTGGTCATATAGCCGTTTGGAAAGCCAATCACTGTACAAACAGCCATCTTATCTCCCATATATTCCTTTGCCTTTTTTACAAAGCTTGGAGGAATACAGACTGACGCCGTTTGATAAGCAATCGCATCATCGCAGATCTGGCAGATCTCCTCCCAGGTGGCAGTCTGAGTCAGAAGTGTATGATCCACATGGCTCATAATTTCTTTTATTTCCATTTCTGCCTCTTCTCTACACATAAATCCTGTATTTTCTATATAAGCCCCTTCTTCTTATCCTGACGGATAATATCTCTCATTGCTTCAATACCTACCTCGATGGCTCTCTCCTCCCAGCCGGAGGGGTAATCTTCCGCATCATTGGAATACTCGCCAAAATTGGTAGCGCTGATCATAACACTGGAGGTTCTAATTCCCAGAGAAGCCCCGATGAGGAAAATCACGGAACACTCCATACTGGTATTGGTAGCGCCTCCTGCCAGATAGGAATCCCATTTTGCCTTTAATTCATGATAAACCGGCTTTGTCTCAGGCTCTGCCTCTGTGTAATAGGAATCCTTTGTAATGGTCACTCCCACATTATATGGATAGCCCAGCTTCTTCGCTGCCTGCTCCAGAGCCTTTAACATCTGGAAATCGGGAACAGCCGGGAATTCAAAGGGAAGGTAGTGGTCTCCCGTTCCCTCCATACGCACAGCGCCGTTGGGAATCACTACATCTCCGATTTTTACCTTTGGAGAGGTGGAAGCCGCTGAACCGATCCGCATCATGGTGTGAGCGCCACAGGAATGAAGCTCCTCAATGGCGATACAGGTAGAGGGGCCGCCGATTCCTGTGCTGGTCACAGTAACAGGCACTCCGTCCAGAGTTCCCGTATAGCTTAAATACTCTCTCTTGTGGGCAACCTTTACAGGATTATCAAAATGCTTTGCAATCAGGGACGCTCTTTCAACACTGCCCGGCAAAAATACATATTTTCCGATCATCTCTGATGTAACGTCTACATGCATGGTTCTTTCTTCTGCCATTTCTAGTTCCTTCCCTGTTTCTTTGCTTCCATTTCCTTCTCAAAACGGTAAATGGCCTCTAAAACGATCTTAATTTCTTCATCCCATCCAACCGCCAGTGCCTCATTCGCAGTCTCATAGATCACTTCCCCAGTAATCAGGTTGCCGGATACGGCGCTGATCATGGCAGCTCTCTTTTTGCGTCTGTGGCATACGGTATAGAGGGCAGAGCTCTCCATCTCCACATTCAGACAGCCCAGAGCGGACAGCTTTTCGATCCATTCCTGTGTCTCCCCATAAAATGCGTCATCGGAAGCATTGATGCCGTAATATACTTTTCCGGAAAGGTCCGGCTCCATCTCCTTTGCCGTATCAATAATCGCCCTTGTCAGATCAAAATCAGGCACTGCCGGGAAGCAGTCCGGCACATAGAACCGGCTGGTTCCCTCATTTTTCATGGATCCGGTAGAAATCATCAGATCACCGATCTTAATCCCATCCTGAAGGGCAGCGCTGCTTCCGATCCGGATCAGACACTCTGCTCCGATGTTCATCAGTTCCTCTGCCGCAATAGTTGCAGAAGGACAGCCCATACCGGTAGAAGTAACGGAAATCTTTACCCCCTTGTAATAGCCGGTAAATGTTCTGTGTTCTCTGTTGTTTGCCACCAGCTCTGCCTGATCCAGATATTTTGCCACTCTGTCAGAACGGGCCGGATCACCCGGAAGGAGTACGTATTTTCCAACATCACCCGGTTTTAAATGAATATGATACTGCTTTTTACCTGCTGTCTTGCTTTCCTTATCAAGTGCCATCAGCCTTTTGCCTCCTCTAATTTTTTTATTTTCCTGCTGGCTGCCGCGGACTTCTGAATAGAGTATACGGTCAGGCCGGCAATCGTTGCCAGATATGGCAGCATCTGAATAAACTCAGACGGAATCTTAAGTACCTGAAGAATATTGGACAGGCCGTCAAAAAAGGCGAAAATCATGGATGAAATCAGCGCTCCCACGGGAGTAGCCTGGCCCATGGAGCAGGCTGCCAGGGCGATAAAGCCGCGTCCTGCTGTCATGTCGCGCACAAACATGGTCAGATAGCCCATGGAGAGATACATTCCTCCAAGGCCTGTCATAAGGCCGCATAATACAATAGCCAGGAACTGAATCTTTATTACATTCTGTCCCACGCTGGATGCCGCGTTTGGATTCTCTCCCACAGCCCTCATGCGAAGTCCGGTTGGCGTCTTATACAGGAAAAACCAGATAACCACCACCATAGCAAGAGCCAGATAGGTAAGGGCATTATGCCCTGATAAAATACCTCCTAAAACCGGGATATCCTTAATAATGGGGATATCCACATTTGGGAAGGAGAAGCTTTTCAGTGAAGAGGAATTTCCCTTTTCTCCGGTAGCCAGCTGCAGTACAAACACCGTAAGGCCGGAAGCCATGGTATTAACCGCAGTACCGCAGAGCACGTTATTAGCCTTTAATACCAGATGGAAATAGGCAAATACAGCACTTACAGCTACGGACGCCAAAAGCCCCGTTAAAAGTCCAATCCAAAGACTTCCTCCAAAAGCGCTTCCCAGCACTCCCGCCAAGGCAGAAATCAGCATGATGCCCTCCAGACCCAAATTTACTACTCCTGCCTTGGTACAGATCACGGCTCCCAGGGAAGCCAGCAGAATCGGAGTTGCAACTCTGATCCACATATACAGAAAATCTGTGCTGAAAATCAATTCGATCAAATTCATGCCTGTGCCGCCTCCTTTTCCTCTGCCTGTGCTGCCTTTACGATCATACGCTGTCTCCATCCTTTTAACAGGGCATCTGCCGCAATAAAGAACATCATAACAGCCTGGATAATATCAACTACCTCCCGTCCCACATCACTGCTACGGGCCATAATATCTGCGCCTACATTCAGGTAGCCGATAAATGCCGCTGCCAGCGGAACTAAAAGAGGATTGCTTCTTGCCAGCAGAGCCACTACGATACCGGTCCAGCCGTAGCCCGGGCTTGTGGTCCATTTAAACCGGTTGTACATTCCCAGAAGTTCTGCGGCACCGCCCATACCGGCAATTGCTCCGGCCAGAACCTGGGCTGCTACCATGATTCCTGTCACCTTAAGGCCCGTATACTTTGCAAACAGCGCATTGTCTCCGGTAATTCTGAGTTTTGTACCGTAAGAGGTACGGTATAGGAAGAACCATACCAGAACGCAGATCACAATACCCAGTACAATACCTGCATGAATTCTGGTTCCCTCCAGTACCACCGGAAGGCGGGAGGTATCTGCAAATTCCAGGGAAGCCAGACTGGAGCTGCTGACCTCACGGAAATGGTAGCTGACCATGTAAATGGCAAAAAACTGAACTACATAGTTAAACATAATGGACGTTACCAGCTCACTCACGTTCCATTTCATTTTCAGGAAAGCCGGAACCATGGCGACTGCCGCTCCGCAGAGTCCGCCAAACAGGATAGCCGCTGCGGAGTGGATACCTGCCGGAAGCTTACATGCAATAGCAACCACCATAGCACCTGTGGTTCCGATAAAGAATGAGCCTTCTGCAATCATGGAAAACTGTCCGGAACCGAAAATAATGATGACCGCAAGCGCCGTAAACATAAGGGGTGCTGCTGCCTCAATGATATTTCCAATCCTTCGCAGGGAGGTAAATGGCCCAATAAAAAAGCTTGTGATAGCTGTCATAGGATCATCGCTGACCATGAACACAATCACCGATACCATGGCGCAGGCAATGAGAATGATCAGGCCCAATTTTACCATATCCACTAATAAGTTAATCCGTTTATTACTGTTCATGCCGTGCCTCCTTAATCTCCTCCTCGGACTGAAGATGGATACCCAGCATATAGACGCCTAACTGCTCCTCTGTCATCTTGGATACATCCTTGATATATGCGGCAATCTTTCCTTCGTACATAACGATCAGGCTGTCAGAAAGACCCAGAACCTCGTTAAGATCAGAGCTTATAACGATAACTCCCTTTCCCTCATCTCTCATCTGCACCAAACGCTGGCGGATAAATTCCGTTGCACCTACGTCTACGCCTCGGGTAGGCTGGTCTGCAACAATAATTTCAGGAGAACCGGAAAGTTCTCTTGCAAGAACCGCCTTCTGGATGTTTCCTCCTGACAGACTGTTGATGGAAACCTCCTGGGATTTGCAGAAAATCAGGTATTCCTTTACCATTTCATCTCCGTATTCCTTTACAGCCTTTGGATTGCGTACCCCATGTTTAAAGAAGCGCTTCCAGCCCAGCTTATCTGCAATCATGTTTTCTGTAATGGAAAGCCTGGGGGCCATTCCCATGGTCATACGGTCTGCAGGAATATGGGCCAGCTTTAGCTTTCGGATCTTTTCAACGGAAAATCCCTTGATGTCCTGGCCATTTACTTCAATGGTGCCGCCGCTGTAGGAGCCCATTCCGGTGAGAGCAGATACCAGCTCATTCTGGCCATTTCCCTCCACTCCAGCGATTCCCAGAATCTCGCCCTTTCTCAGGGTAAAGGAAACATGGCCTACCGCCCGTTTCCCATTTTCATTGATCACTACCAGATCCCTGATTTTCACCAGAGGCGCACCGGGATGAGCCTCTTTCTTTTCCACATTCAGCACCACGTCTCTTCCTACCATAAGGCGCGAGATATCCTGCTCGGAAACCTGGGACACATCATGGACGCCCATTGTCTCACCCCTTCGGATGATGGTAATGCGGCTGCAGATCTGCTTGATCTCCTGCAGCTTGTGGGAAATAAAGATAATCGTATACCCATTATCCTTCAGGTGAAGAAGCTCGTCAAAGAGTTCCTGTGTCTCCTGGGGTGTCAGCACCGCTGTAGGCTCATCCAGAATCAGGATTTTTGCCCCGCGGAACAATGCCTTTAAAATCTCCACCTTCTGCTTCTGGCCTACGGTCAGATCCTCCACACGCCTATCAGGCTCTACAAAGAGATTGTACTTCTTTCCCATCTCCTCTACCTGTTTCCTTGCGAAATTCAGATCCGTCATAATACCTTTTTTCGGTTCCATTCCTAAAATGATATTTTCTGCCACTGTCAGAGAGGGCACCAGCATAAAGTGCTGGTGAACCATTCCGATCCCCAGCTTAATTGCCATCTGCGGAGATGTCATATGAACCTGTTTTCCGTTTACATAGATCTCTCCGGAGGTAGGCTGCTCCTCTCCGAAAAGAATCTTCATCAGAGTCGATTTTCCCGCTCCGTTTTCTCCGGAAAGAGCATGGATCTCCCCCCGTTCTACAGACAGGGTCACATCCTTATTAGCCATAACGCCATTGGGGTATACTTTCACAATATGCGACATCCGCAATGCTTCTTCTGCCATGATCATACCTCTTTATCTTCGTTTTCATACAAAAGCTTGGCAGCCTCCTTCTAGTCACTTTAACTGTGCGCTTCGTCTCTGCATCAAGGCTTCATTTCGTCACGCAGGGCTGCCACTTCCTCTGTTGTCATATCAAAGGCAGTTCCCACTGTGATTTCGCCACCGATGATCTTCTGCTCTGTCTCTTCTATGAATTTCTGAATCTCTTCCGGAACAATGGCCTTGTAGTTGTCATTCTTAGCCAGCCCAACTGCTCCACTGTCCAGTCCCAGGATATAATCCTGATCCAGTGTCTTGGTTCCCTCTTTCCAGTCTTTGATAGAGGTGTAAATAGACTCGCCTACATTCTTTAAGCTGGAAGAAAGCACATTGGCTGCCAGCTCAGGGTCAGACTCCTTTAACTCGCCATACAGATCCTGGTCGCAGGCAATGAGGTACTTGTCAGACTTCTGTGCAGCTGTTACCGCTCCTAAAATAGACTGGGAAGCAGGTGCATATACAATCTGAGCGCCCTGGTTGTACAGCTGTGTGGTCATCTCCATACACTTGGAAACGTCCTCAAAGGAACCAACATAAGAGGTAACTACCTTAATTTCAGGGTCTACATACTTAACACCCTCCAGATAGCCTACCAGGAAATCGTTGATATTGGCTGCATCCATAGATCCTACAAAGCCCAGGACCTTCTGAGAAGCATCGATCTTCGCATCTCCGGATTCCAGCATCTTGGCCGCAAGTGTGCCGGAAAGGAAAGCGGCCTGATTGGAGTAGTAATTAATACCCATCATATTTCCTTCTGTTACCACATCTCTGTCAACAGAAACGTCGAAGATCAGGTAGTTCTTCTCTGGGAATTCAGCTGCGATATCCTGAGCCAGCTCCTTTACAGACCAGGTTCCAGATACGATCATATCCCAGTCCTGCTCAGAAACATCCAGGTAGTTTCCTTCGTAGCTGGTCTCGTCTCTTCCCATCTCGATGGTTTTAACCTCAGCTCCCATCTCGTCAGCCAGCTTCTGCATACCGCTTGCTGCGGAATCGTTAAATCCCTTATCGCCCAGATTTCCGTTACACAGGTAAACTACCTTTAACGGATCATCGGAAGAAGCCTCTGCCTTTTCCTCTGCTTTTCCCTCTTCCTTGCCCTCAGCATCCTCTGCCTTGGTTTCTTCCGTCTTAGCTGCTTCTGTGGCTCCCTGTCCGGAAGCTCCGCATCCTGAAATCATGGAGGCTGCCATCGCGGCCGCCAGTACGGTACTTACGATTCTTTTTTTCATTTCTTTGTCCTCCTTGGATATATGAATGTATCTTCATAGCGCCGATTCTGCTTAAAGCCGGCGTCTATTTCTTACGTTCCAGTACAAAACGGTACCAGTTGCTGTCCATACGGTACTTGTGATAACTCAAAGGCTCTTCATTCTGAAACAAAACCTCATCCATAATGATTACAATGGGACATTCCGGTTGATCCACCGCAATCTCCGCCCATTCCACAGCGCTCATGGACACCTGGGAACGCTCTGCCTCCTGGTAAAGCTCTCTCACGGCAAATTCCTTCAGCCGTTCCTCATTATCAATGTCAATCCCTCTTTTTTCCAGCTGCATAATAGGGATAATAGCCACCGAAGATGCTACATAAATATCTCCTGCAAAATATCTGATATCCACCACAACCGCCGTGAATGTCTGTCCATGATATCCCAGCAAATCACCTACCAAACGTCCTCCGTTTTGAACATGGAACGTATATTCTGTTTTTGTAATCTGGTCAACGCAGCATTTAAAGCAGGGGTTTGCGATATGCTGAAATCCCTCCCTGTCCCTGGCAAGCTGTCCCGTAATCATGGTTTTTTTTCCTTGCATCTTATAGATATATCCATCTTCTTCCAACTTGCGCACTGCCATCCGCACTGTACTGCGGCTTACATTCCAATAATCTGCCAGAATATTCTCACCAGGAAGGGTGTCTCCTTCTTTGAGTTTTTCTTCCTGAATAAGTTGGTAAATAATATCATAAATCTGAACATAATAGGGTATATTTAGTTCTGCCAGCTTTGGCATCTCCCGGCAATCCATCATTCGCCTTTCTGGTCTTCTCTTATAATAATCTTCATAGCCTCGATAGCGGTACGGATCGCTCTGTCTTCCACATTTACCTTCTCTGAACCCTCTTTGACCTTTCCGCTCTCATAATTGGTAGCGCTGGCCATGACACAGGAGGTACGGATTCCAAGGGAAGCCCCTACTGCAAAAAGAGGCGCGCATTCCATGCTGGTGGAGGATGCTCCTCCCTTCTTATATGCCTCCCATTTATAGATCAGCTCCGGTCCTACAGGCTTTGTCTGGGGGGAGGTCTGGGTATAGAAGGATGCCTTTGTAATGGTTACTCCTACATCATAAGGAAGACCCAGATTAATGGCTGCCTGCTCAATGGCCTTTAACATCTGGAAGTCCGGCACAGACGGAAATTCCACCGGAAGATAATGATGGCTTACACCTTCCATCTTTACAGCTCCGTTGGGAATCACAATATCTCCAATGGACACCTTGGGTGACACGGAAGCGCAGGTTCCCACACGCATCATGGTATCTGCACCGCATTGATACAGTTCCTCTACAGCAATCGCAGCAGAAGGACCTCCAATTCCGGTACTGGTTACCGCTACATCAACACCATTCAGCTGACCCACAAATGTACGAAATTCCCGGTTATAGGCAATCTCCTTTGGATTTTCAAAGTAAGCGGCAATCTTTTCTGTCCGCTCAGGACTGCCTGGAAGGAATACATACCGGCCAATCTGGCCTTTTTCCAACCCAATGTGCATCATTTTCTTACCCATAATGACTCACTCCTTCAATTATTTATTTTTAATTCTTCTTTTTATTATATCGTCCTGGCTCCATATTCTGAAATACACTAAACAGTCTGCGGACTGCCTTTACAGAATCTACCTGAATGCAAATGGCAATCTCTTCTCTGTCCAAAACTGGAACAAAGCCATCATCTGTGGTGATCATGCCAGAAAATTTCTCTGACTGATACTCTACTCCTGCTCTTACCATTTCATATACACCTAATGAAGGGTCTTCCGCGATCAGCATTGCAAGAGGATCATGAACCACACTGGCATGCGCCATTCCCATAGTTACGCGATGAAACTCAAAGTAGAAGCGAAGTGCTTTTTTGATATACTCAGCAATCGGACGGCACTCCTCTAAACAGTATTCGCACAGGTTATCCACATCTGCCTGCGTGATAAAGGTCTTCATCGTCACATCTAAACCTACGACTGTCAGATTAAACCCTGCCTTAAATACCATATCTGCGGCACGCGCATCCCCATGAATATTCGCTTCTGCATACGGGCTTACATTTCCTGGAACCTTATAGCACCCTCCCATAGCAACTACTTTTTTTACCTTCTTCGGAAGAGAAGCATCCTTCTCCAAAGCCATCGCCAAATTCGTCATCCGGCCAGTGGTAATAATGATCAGCTCTCCCTTTAACTCCTGTGCCTTTCGAATAATAAAATCACAGGCAGTCTCATTAATTGGTTCCTGTGTGGTTTCTGGAAGCTCTACGTTGCCAATTCCGTTATCTCCATGAATATAAGCTGGAGCAGAACCAAACACACCATCCAATGATTCATTTGCTCCCACTGCTACCGGAACATCATATCCGCATTTCGCCAGCTGAATCAGTCTCAGGCAGTTATCCGCTGACTGTTCTGCACAGTTATTTCCAAAACAAGTCGTAATACCTTCTACATAAAAATTAGGAGATCTAAGAGCATAGAGAATTGCCAGAGAATCATCAATTCCTGTATCCGCATCAATCAAAATATGTTTCATAAGTAATTCGTTCCTTTCCCCTTCGACTTATATTTATATCTTATAACATGGCTGTCAAGTTGTCAACATATTATGCCATATGTTTTGTATAAAATGCATATATTCTTTCATCCCATATCGAAAAAAATATTTGATATTACCTAAAAATTTTTGTATTCATATTTTTTCAAAAAAACCATTGACAAACAATCGCTCATGCCCTATAATGTTCATCGTATCACACAACAACACATAGACATGCGCCTCTAGCTCAGCTGGTAGAGCAGTAGACTCTTAATCTATTTGTCCAGGGTTCGAGTCCCTGGAGGCGCACTGAGAGGTCTGATTTTGCAGATATTAGAGGCTGCGGGGTCGGACTTTTCTATTACGAACATATAATTTTATACATTTTCCATTTATCAATGGCATGCAAGCCTTCCCGCATCAAAACAGGCGGGAGGGCTTTTTTTGTCCTTACAGGAGGTTTTATTATGGAACAGAATCAACGTTTTTTGCTGGAAAAGCCGGTTTTTCCTCTTCTTGTTTCCATGGCAGTGCCTGTGATGCTGTCCATGCTGATCAATTCTCTCTATAACGTTGTAGACAGTATCTGGGTATCGAGACTGGGCACAGATGCCATCACTGCCGTTTCACTGGCCTTTCCTCTTCAGAATATCATCATGGCTCTTGGAGTGGGCCTGGGCGTAGGTGTCAGCTCCTTAATTTCCATGAGTCTTGGAGCAGGAAACAGGAACAAGGCCGATCATCTGGCATCTGCCGGCCTCTCTCTGGCCCTGATACACTGTCTGTTATTTATTGCTCTGGGCATTTTTATTACAAGACCATTTCTTGGGATGTTTACAGATAATCCCCAAATATTCGAATGGGCCTACAGCTATACGTTCATTGTGCTCTGTCTCTCTTCCGGTCAAGTTCTGCAAATGTACATGGAAAAACTCTTTCAGGGTGTAGGGCGGATGAAAACCACCATGTTTCTCATGGCAAGCGGCTGTCTGATCAACATTGTTTTAGATCCGATCCTTATTTTCGGCTGGTTCGGCGCTCCCGCCATGGGTGTATCCGGCGCTGCCGTTGCAACAGTGATCGGCCAGTTTGGGGCGTTGCTTCTATATATTCTTGTGTATTTAAAAACCAATCTGGGCGTATCCATTCGGCCCAGACTTATGAATCTGAACCGCGAACTGATTCGTTCTATTTATAGTATTGCAATTCCATCCAGTCTGCTTTTAGCCATGCCTTCCCTGTTAACCGGCATTTTAAATGGAATCCTGACTACCTTTGGAAGCGTCTATGTAGCAGCCTTTGGACTGTATTTTAAGCTCCAAACCTTTGTAAACCTTCCCTGCAACGGCCTTCTCCAGGGAATGCGTCCCATTATCGGGTATAACTATGGAGCCAAACGCCATGACAGGGTCCGCAGTACCATTCGCTGCAGCCTTGGCCTGGTAACCGTTGTTACACTCACCGGAACAATTGCATCCATTTTCTTTCCCGGCCCGATTCTTCGTATTTTTGATGCAGATCCGGAGCTGATGCAGTATGGGACAGAAGCCCTGCGCATGATCGGCCCCAGTTTTTTGATTTCCTCTGTGGCTTTCATAGCAGCCGGAGTTTTTGAGGCTCTGGGACAGGGACGCCCTTCCCTGATCGTCTCCCTTCTGCGCCAGCTTGTGATCATTGTTCCTCTGGGATGGATCCTCTCACGCTTTATGGGACCCGCAGGCATCTGGATCTCCTTCCCCATAGCAGAGCTTATAGCCGCAGTGATTGCCTGGAAAATGATGGGGAAAATTTATGCGGATTATCCTGAAAATACACATTAACTCATTAACATAAACTCTAAAAAACAAACTCCGCACAGCAATTACGATCATAAACCGATCATTTGCAGTGCGGCGTCCTGTTTTTATCTTATACTTTATTCTGTTTCCCATGTCATATCCATCAGATACTCAAATAGAATAAGAACTCTTGCATAAAAATAATTAGCTGTAAGATTCCGATCATCTAATATTTTATCATCCAAAAGTACAAATGATAATTCTGCCATATCAGCAATCATAGAATGGGCTCCTCCCGTAAAAGCCACCACATCAATTCCATGTGCGCAGGCATCCCGGACAGGCTTAATAATCGTGTCTGTTGTGCCGCTTTTACTAATAGCAATTACCATTCCTGCCGAAAGGGCATTTCCCTCATATACCTCATAATTATTCGATCCAATGGCACAGTAACCCATAACCAGAAGCTTGCGCACAAAAAAATCCCTTAAGGGGGCACAGAATCCGGTACCTGTAATCAAAATGGGATTATGTCTGTGTTTTTTCAGAAGTTCCGGAAAACGATTCATTTTTTCAAATGGTATCTCTCCGATAAAAGCTGTAATATCTGACTCATGATTCTTATTATTTATCTCATTCTGTACCAGAAATCCCAGTCGATATACCATATCCGTATAACCAGTATATCCCATCTTTTTACTCAGACGGATCAGTGCTGCCGGCGAAACGTAATTCCGTGCTGCAAACTCCCTTACGCTGTACTGTATATTCTGGTCTGCCGCCTCTAAAAGCGACTGAAACATCTGCTGTTCACTTTCATTTAAATGATATTGTTCTGCCAGCTTATAAATATCGTGTTTCATCTCTCATTCCCTCTATTTTATCCCAAACCCATATTTTGTGTAATTTTCACTGAAATTATACGATACTCTGTCCATCTGCGCAACCAATTCTCATTACATCCGATTTCATTAATGAAACATGTTTCAATCTATGTGAATATGTTTAAAACCATCACAAAATAGTAGATTTTTTTATTCAAAATGATATAATTCAAACATCGAAACGGAATGGCGCCTTCCGACAGAAAACGAATGAAAAAGGAGAATGAATCATGAAAGCAAAAGTTATGAACGCCATGCAGAGCTTTTCCAAAGCTTTGATGGGCCCTGTTCTGTTCTTACCTATTGCCGGTATGCTCCAGGCTCTGTCTTCTGTAATGTGCAACACAGCATTTGTATCAGAGGGGGGTATCTTATATACAGCTGGAAAATTTATCAATGGCGGAGTCAGCGCAGTAATCGGCAATCTTGGAATCCTGTTCTGTGTAGGCGTCTCAATGAGTCTTGCAAAAAAGAAAAAAGCGGATGCCGCATTCGTATCACTTGTCAGTTATCTGATCTGGCTTGCAGCCAACTCTCGCTGGCTCAGTGTTGCGGGACTGATGGTGGAAGGTGATACTGCCAGCGCACTCTACGGTACAGGCCAGACGATCTGTCTTGGCTACCATGTAACAGACATGGGCGTATTCCTGGGCATGATCCTGGGCGTAATCGTAGCCTTAGTCCACAACCGCTTTATTGACACTGAATTTAAGGGTGCCATGGCTATGTATGGAAACAGCAAGTTCGTATTTATCGTGCTTCTTCCCATTGTATTAGTGCTGGCACTGGCAGCTGCCTATATCTGGCCTGTTGCAGCTGCAGCAATCAATGCCCTCACAGGCATTATGGCAGGCGCTGGCGCATTTGGAGTATTCCTGTATGGATTTTTAAACCGTATCCTGATCCCTACCGGCCTCCATCATCTGGTATGGTCTCCCTTCCTCTATTCCGCAATCGGAGACAGCATGATCATTGGCGGAGAGCAGATCGTAGGCGCAAAGCCTGTTTTCCTGGCTCTTCTCAGCGACCCTGCTGTTGCTTCCATGCCCGACTCTGCCCGATTCTTAACCTACGGACTTATGAAGACCTTTGGCGTCATCGGTGTTGCTCTGGCTTTCATCGCTACTGCCAAAAAAGAGAAAAAGGCCGCCACAAAGGCTCAGGTTATCCCGGCCACACTTACTGCCTCTTTAGTAGGCGTAACAGAGCCACTGGAGTTTACCTTCCTGTTTGCAGCTCCCATGCTGTGGGTCATCTACTCTGTCATGGACGGACTGTTCCAGATGATCGTATATCTGTTAAATGTCCGTGTCTGTGCTACCAACGGCATTATCGACTTCCTTGTACTGAACCTTCCGGCAGGAATCGGACGGACACACTGGCCTATGTATGTAGTTGCAGGTCTGATTGAGATCGTTGTAATGTATTTCCTCTTCCGTTTCCTGATCGTGAAATTCAACCTGAAAACACCGGGACGCGAAGACGGCGAGGATGTAATCGACCTGGCTGCCAATGCAGCAGCAGTAAAATCCCAGATCCGCTCCGGAAATAAAGCAGAAGCAAAGAAAGAAGCTGATGCTGAAACCGCAGCCCGCATCATCGAGGGACTGGGCGGACCTGACAATATTGAAAATATCGGAAACTGCATGACCCGTCTGCGCGTAGAGGTAAAAGACGCCTCTGTTGTAAAGGATAAAGAATGGTTTGCCCCAACAGGAGCAGCTGGTCTTGTTGTAAAAGGAAATAATATACAAATTATCTATGGCCCTGTTGTCAGCAAAAAACGTTCCATCGTCGAAAAAGCCCTTGGACGTGAAGAATAACTCACTTGTAATCACTCAGGAGGTATATAATGAAAACATTTAAACTTGTCATCGCCGGAGGCGGCAGCACCTACACTCCGGGAATCGTCAAAAGTCTTCTGGTACAGAAAGACCGTTTTAAACTCAATGAACTGGTTCTCTATGATAACAATGCCAAACGTCAGGAAGACGTGGGCGTTATCGTCCGCCATGTAGTAGAGATGTTTGATCCGGATGTAAAATTGACTCTTACCACAGACCCGGAAACCGCCATGACAGATGCAGATTTTATCTTTGCACAGATGCGTGTAGGACTGTACGCCATGCGCGAACAGGATGAGAAGATTCCGTTAAGATACGGCGTAGTAGGCCAGGAAACCTGCGGCCCCGGCGGTCTTGCTTACGGCCTGCGTACCATTTACCCTATGGTAGAACTGATTGACTACTGCGAAAAGTATGCAAAGCCTACTTACTGGATCGTTAACTACTCTAATCCGGCTGCGATTGTGGCAAAAGCCACCTTCCGCCTGCGTCCTCATGCCCGCATCCTGAATATCTGCGATATGCCTGTGGCAATCGAGAGAAACATGGCTGAGATTCTGGGCTGTGACCGCCATGATCTGGAAGTAGACTATTTCGGCCTGAACCATTTCGGATGGTTCACCAAAGTGCGCCTCAATGGAACCGACGTAACAGAGGAATTAAAGTCCTATGTGGCAGAAAACGGATATATGCCCAAAAATGAAAAGAGCGATGTAATGCACAGCGATCCCTCCTGGCTTCATACATATGCCAATTCCAGACATATCTGCTCTGCATTCCATGATTATCTGCCAAATACCTATATGCAGTATTATCTTCTGGGCGATGAAGTGGTTGAAAGCAGCAATCCCAACCACACCCGCGCCAACGAGGTAATGGAAGGCCGCGAAAAAAGGATTTTTGATGCAGTAGCAGATTACCGCGCAGGAAAAGAAGTCGATCTGACCAAATTCTTTGGCGGCGTACACGGCGAATTTATCGTAGACGTAGCAATGAGCCTGGCCTTCGACCTGCGCAAGCGCTACCTTGTAATGGTAGAAAACAGGGGGGCGATTGAGAATCTGCCTGACGATGCCATGGTTGAAATTCCTGCCTATATTACAGACCGCGGAGCTGAACCTGTGCGTGTAGGTGAGATTCCTACCTTTTATAAGGGCCTGATCGAGCAGCAGGAAGCAGTTGAAAAGCTGGTAGTTGAGGCAGCCATCGAGCATTCCTACGAAAAAGCACTGATGGCATTTACCCTCTCAAAAACTGTTCCCAGCCTTCTGGTTGCCAAAAAGATCCTGGATGACATGATCGAAGCCAACAAAGAATTCTGGCCTGAGCTTCATTAAATCCTTTTACATCCAAACAAAAGCCATACCAAACCCGCCCGTATCCCGGCAAATGTTTGATATGGCTTTTTTCATAAAGTTTCAACATTGACAACTCTCCTATTACATGATATAAAATAGGTAGTTTATGCGTCTTTTTAATAACGTATGCAGCCCTTAGTGATTTATAAAGGCGCGTTTAAAGGTCGGACTCTGCAGATCGTCAGCAAGCTGCGAAGTCGGGCTTTTTCTTTTATGTGAATCAAAACCATACCCATCCCAAAGGAGGACTTCCCGATATGAAATATCTTCACCGCCTGACCGGCATTCTGATGGCATTCTGCCTGATGATCGTCCTGTTTATCACCTCCATAGAAGCTGTCGTATACTGGACACCCGGATATTTTGAAAAAGAATACACAAAATATGAGGTACTTAAGGATCTTCCTGCCATGACCATGGAAGATCTGTTAGAAGTAACGGATGAGATGATGGATTATCTGCGGGGAGACCGTGAAGATCTTCATGTGATGACCGTCATGGACGGACAGGAGCGGGAGTTTTTCAATGCCAGAGAAATCGCCCATATGGAGGATGTTCAGGGACTGTTTCTGGCAGCCATCTCCATCCGGAGAGTATGTCTGGTTCTGTGTGCCTCTGCCCTTGTCTTTATGGCAGTTACAAAGGCTGATATGAAACGCCTTCTTCCTCCTTCCGTCTGCCTGGGAACCGGGCTGTTTTTCGGTCTGATCGCGGCCCTGGCTGCCATCATCTCCACCGATTTTACAAAATATTTTATTATGTTCCACCATATTTTCTTTAGCAACGATCTGTGGATCCTGGATCCGTCCACCGATATGCTGATCAATATTGTGCCTGAAGGCTTTTTTATGGACACAGCCGGACGGATTGCATTTACCTTTGGCAGCCTGTCTCTTATCCTGTTTGCAGTCTGTCTGGCTTTAACTCTGAAACACAAGCACCGCCCATAGGAGTGTAACGTATGAAACGACTTTTTCCCTTTTTTATATGCCTTAACCTGATTCTGGGCTTTACGCCTATTACAGCTGCGGCAGCCGTTCCCTGGCCCACCGGCGTTTCCATTGAAGCAGACGGCGGTATCCTGATGGATGCTGACACCGGAAGCATTCTATATGGAAAAAATGAAAATCAGGCCTATTATCCGGCCAGTATCACCAAAATCCTCACAGCGCTGATCGTACTGGAGGAATGTGAGCTGGATGAAATGGTTACTTTCTCCCATGATGACGTGTACAATGTAGAGGCAGGAAGCAGCTCCGCAGGAATTGACGAGGGCGATGTGCTGACCGTCCGCGACTGCCTCTATGCTCTGCTTTTAGCCTCTGCCAATGAGAGCGCCAATGCTCTGGCCTGTCATGTAAGCGGTTCCAGAGAAGCTTTTGCAGAGCTCATGAATCAAAAAGCCAGGAGCCTGGGCTGTACAGGAAGTAATTTTGCCAATCCCAGCGGCTTAAATGACGAAAATCACTACACCACAGCTCACGACATGGCGCTGATCACACAGGAAGCCATCAAAAATCATGATTTTGTGGAAATCAGTGGCACACGCAGCTACCAGATGGCGCCTACCAAAAAAAATGCTGAGGGCGGCTATGTTGCCAACCACCATAACATGGTAAAACAAAATACATCTGTTACCTATCCGGGAGCCTTTGCCGGAAAAACAGGATACACCTCCCTGGCAGGAAATACCCTGGTAACCTGTGCCGAACGTGACGGTATTACTCTGATTGCTGTTGTTCTGAACGGCCATCAGTCTCATTACCGGGATACAAAAGCTCTTTTCGACTTTGGTTTTTCCAATTTTCAGTCCTTAAAGGCCGCAGACCACGAAACCACCTACCGCTCTCTGGAAAATGACATGACCATTGCAGGAATGACCGCAAAGGACAGCATTTCCCTGTCCCTTGATCCAGACAGCCGGGTAATCCTTCCCAGGGAAGCCGTATTTTCCGATCTGACTCCCAGTCTGTCCTACGAACTCGGCCAGGATGCTCCAAAACATGCCATTGCCCGCATTTCCTATACCTATGAGGGTCATGAAACAGGACAGGTATATTTGTGCACAACGGCTCAGGTTAACCGGATAAGTGCGCCGGATACGGTCATTTCTTCAGACGCCGCTCTCTCTGAGTCTTCTGATGCAGCCAATCTTTCGACGGCTCCATCAAAAGCATCGGTTCCATCTGAAACAGAGTCCCCCGATCCTGTCCTACAGATCCAAAGGCGCTCTGCACAGCCGGATGCTGCAGGTACGGAAGACAAAGGCACACTTTTTGGCCTTTCCCTGTGGCTGGCAGTCTCTCTTGCCGGCGGTTTTGCTGTTATTCTCGGCGCAGGAATCTTCCTCTTTCTTCATAACAGGCAGAAAGAACAGGAGGATCTGATGCGCCGCCGGCAGAGACGCTTAGAACGGTTAGAAGATATGGGCTTCTCCTCCTCGGATTTTGATCAGATGCTGTCCAAAAAGAGAAGCTCTATACCCTCCTACCGCCCCCGCAGGCGGACAAAAGGGCGCTCGTTCCGAAAAAACCGCCGCAGATAGCCTGTAAACTTTACTACACTGAGATAAGGACTTCCGACCATGCTTCACTCCCATTCCCCTCTCCCCAGAGAACCATTTCACCTGAAACAGTCTGTTGTGGAAACCGTACGGACCCTTCCTACCACCATCATTTATATGGCAGCAGCAACTCTGGTTTCCAGCCTGATGTTTCATTTCACAGACAATCTGATCAATGTATCCATTGTCTATATCCTTGCTATCATCCTTCATGCCCGCGCTACCAGCTGCTACGGCGCAGGCATTATCGCTTCCCTGTACAGTGTCTTTTGGGTAAATTATGCCTTCTCTGTGCCCTACATGAAGCTGAATTTTACTCTCAGCGGCTATCCCCTTACCTTTTTCGGGATGGCATTTATCTCCTGTTTTACCAGCAGCATCTGCATCATGATTTCCCGCCAGACAAATCTGATCCGTGAGCAGGACAAAAAACTGATGAATGCAGAAAAAGAAACCATGAGGGCTAACCTTCTGAGGGCTGTGTCCCACGATCTGAGAACGCCTCTTACCACAATCATAGGCTCCAGCGTTGCCTGTCTCGAACAGCAAAATACCATGACAGCGGAGGAACAGCGTCAACTGATTTCAAATATTGAAGAGGATGCTCAATGGCTCTTAAATATGGTCGAAAATCTCCTGTCCGTTACCCGGATTCAGGATACGGACGGTGCACCTGCTGTGGTAAAGACTGAAGAGCCCTTGGAGGAAGTCATTTCTGAGGCAGTCCAGCGATTTCGCAAGCGCTTTCCCTTGGCTGTGGTTCATGTAAGTGTTCCCGATGCCTTTATTATGGTTCCCATGGATGCAAAGCTCATTGAACAGGTCATCAATAACCTGCTTGAAAATGCCGCCTTCCACGGAAACAGCCAGGAGCCCATCGAATTGACAGCTGCCATTCATGATAAAATCCTTTCTGTCACGATCAAAGACTATGGAAACGGCATTGATCCCGACCGTTTTCCCACACTCTTTGACGGCGGAGGCGCCTGCTCTAACCCCAAGGGTGACGGCCACAAAGGGATGGGAATCGGACTTTCGATCTGTAAAACCATTATAAATGCACATGGCGGCTCCATTGAGGCTGCCAACCATTCTAAAGGCGCCATGTTTACTTTCACACTACCTGATTGGAGGGAATACTGATATGTCAACAAAAGCAACCATTGTTATCATTGAAGATGAAAAAAATATCTGCAGCTTCATCAGCCGTATATTGGAACCCGAAGGCTACCGTGTTATCACATCTAACACCGGAAGGGACGGACTGCAGCACATCAATTCAAACCATCCTGATCTGATTCTTCTGGATCTTGGACTTCCTGATATGGATGGACTGGATATTATCCAGAATGTGCGTATCTGGAGTACTACCCCTATCATTGTCATTTCTGCCCGTACCATGGAAAACAGCAAAGTAACAGCACTGGATATGGGCGCTGATGACTATTTAACCAAACCCTTTGGAACCGGAGAGCTCTTAGCCAGGATCCGTACTGCCCTGCGCCATGCCCAAAGAAGCCATACTCATACATCCCATCTGTATGAAGTCGGCGATCTCTCGATTGATTTTGAACGTCGTCTGGTAAAAGTAAAGGGTCAGGAAGTACACCTGACCCAGATTGAATATAAGCTGGTTTGTCTGCTGGCTCAAAATGCGGGCCGTGTTATGACCTACGAATCCATTATCACCAAAATATGGGGGCCTTATGCGGACAATGATAATCAGATCCTGCGTGTCAACATGGCCCATATCCGCCGCAAGCTGGAAGAAAATCCCGCAGAACCCCAATACATATTTACAGAAATTGGCGTAGGATACCGGATGCGGGAGGAATAGTCTTTCCGTTTCCGCAAACGTGATAACTATTTTCCTTACTTCTATAAAAAAGTCTGCCCATCACTTCTTAGGCAGACTTTTTCTCTTTCTCTTATTATCTTCCCGTTTCTGAACCAGCAGTTCCAGATCCTCTTCCGAAGCAGCCTTAACCGTCTTTACTCCATAGTAAAGCTCCCGCTCTGACTTCTTTACCCGGATCTTTCCCTTCATATATCCATGCTCCGGGCAAATCCCCATAGCAAAATAAAACCGCTGTCCGTAAGAAAACCAACGGATCTTTTTTCTGAGCATCCGCCGGCATTTGATGCATACCAGATCACTGACCTCCTTATTCTTGATCAGCTCCTCTTTTGTCTCAAACTCTGCAGAAACAAGTTTAGAATATTCCGGGAAAGACAGCCGATAGCTCTTTCCAGATTCAGGCAGCTGATAATAGTCCACAGACACATATGGTCCAAACCGCTCCATATCTATTTTCCCAAAAATTTCTGCCGTATAGAGGGCGTCATTGAATGCCCGATGAAATCCTCCCTCATCTGCCAAATCCTGCTCGCAAACTGCCTGATCCAAAGCTGCCCTGCTTTTGCCATCTCCATACTCCAGAGAATACAGCTTCTGTATATCGTAATACAACAGTGGTCTCTCAAAGGGAATTTCCATCCCATAGTAGGCAATATTCCGCTCCAGCTCTGTCAGATCCATAGGCCCCCAGGAGCAGAAACGGTATTCCTCCGGTCCGCACCATTCTAAAAACTCCCGGATTACCTGCTCAAAAGGCTGCCCTTCTCTCAGAAGCAGCTCCATCTCCAGCCCCGTTACTTCCTGTATCTTAAAATGAAGCTCCTCATAAACCTGTGGCTTGACCAGGCGGCGAAACTCCCCTATAGGCTTCCGGTTCTGATCCAGCTTCACCGCCCCAATCTCCACAATCTCAAACTGCAGGTACCTGTCTGAGCGCTCCTTCCCCTCGGGACTCTGGTTCCATTCCAGATCAAATACAATATAATTCATTTCCATCATCCTGTCATTTTCTAGTGCGCCTGATGGGACTGTTCAGGCATTTTACTATCTTACCATATGACAGAGGATATGGAAAGGGGGGAAGTTAAAACAAATCCACCCGTTCTGGATCATCAATAATTCTCCACATGGATCTCAAAGTAACCTTGAGGATGATTGCAGGCCGGACATACCTTTGGAGCACTCATTCCAACCATAATATGACCGCAGTTGCGGCATTCCCAAACCTTTACCTCGCTCTTTGCAAATACCTCTGCCAGCTCTACATTTTTAAGCAGTGCTCTGTAACGCTCTTCATGATGTTTCTCAATCTCTGCAACCAGCCGAAATTTAGCGGCCAGCTCCGTAAACCCCTCTTCCTCCGCAGTCTTTGCAAAACCGGCATACATATCTGTCCACTCGTAGTTTTCACCCTCGGCCGCTGATTTTAAATTTTCTGCCGTATCTCCAATACCGTTTAATTCCTTAAACCACAGCTTTGCGTGCTCCCTCTCATTACCTGCTGTTTTCTGGAACAGAGCGGCAATCTGCTCATACCCCTCTTTCTTAGCCACAGAAGCAAAAAAAGTATACTTATTTTTGGCTTCTGATTCTCCTGAAAATGCAGTCCTCAAGTTCTGTTCCGTCTTTGTTCCTGAATACTTATTCATAGCGCTGCTCTCCTTCTTCAAACTATTTATGTTCCTATTTTTGCCAGATTCTACTACATTTATTCCGCATTTTTTATGTTATGATGGATAGCTGAGAGCATGTACAGCAACAAAAAAGGAACCACATTTCTGTGATTCCAAAAGAGGCGACAACCGGAATCGAACCGGTGATAGAGGTGTTGCAGACCTTTGCCTTACCGCTTGGCTATGTCGCCATATTAACTTATATTATTCAATGACCCCAAGGGGATTCGGACCCCTGTTACCGCCGTGAAAGGGCGATGTCTTAACCGCTTGACCATGGGGCCTTAACGCTAATTCACTTGTATATGAAAATAAACTCCCCGAGTAGGACTCGAACCTACGACCCAACGGTTAACAGCCGTTTGCTCTACCGACTGAGCTATCGAGGAATAACTTCTCTCACATATACCTTCAAAACCACATACTGAACAACCAAGCCACAACCA